>JAOZKX010000261.1 GCA_029935135.1 Desulfocapsa sp. | reverse complement strand
TAACATATTTCCACCAGATTAAAAGAACTGCAGGGTGTTGGCGACCGTTTTTTAAATGTTCTGAAAAAGAGTGAAGAAAACATCAAAAGTTTCTTTACTCCGGCCATGCTTTTTGAGGCCTTAAAGTTTTATTATATCGGGCCTATCTCCGGTCACGAACTGGAAGATCTGATCCCCACCCTTGAAAATATTCGCGACAATGTGGATGGCCCTGTTCTTGTTCATGTCATAACCCAAAAGGGGAAGGGATATGAACCCGCAGAAAAGAACCCCGGGAACTATCATGGACTCGGTCCCTTTGATATCGCTAGCGGTGTGCCCAAATCTTCCCCGGGACCGGTTAGCTATACAGAAGTATTTGGCAACACCGTTTGCAGACTTGCCAGGAACAACAAGTCTGTTATAGCGATTTCCGCAGCCATGCCCGCAGGAACAGGACTAACCGCCTTTACCAAAGAATTTCCGGATCGTTTCTTTGATGTGGGGATAGCAGAACAACACGCTGTGACTTTTGCTGCCGGCCTGGCCAGCGAAGGTATGCGACCGATAGTCGCCATTTATTCTTCATTTTTTCAGCGGGCCCTGGATCAGATTATCCACGATATCTGTATCCCAAACCTGCCTGTGACCCTGGCCATTGACCGCGGCGGTGTAGTTGGAGATGATGGCCCCACGCATCATGGTGTCTTTGATATATCTTTTCTGCGATTTATTCCAAATCTCACCTATATTGCACCAAAAGATGAGAATGAGCTGCAGCATATGCTGCATAGCGCGGTTTCCCTGCCCGGTCCCGTGGCCATCCGCTACCCACGCGGTTGCGGCGAAGATGTGGTGCTTGATAATGATTTGCAGATTCTGGAACCCGGAAAAGGGGAAGTATTGCGAGAGGGAAAAGATATTCTTCTGCTGCCCATCGGCAACAGGGTATACCCTGCATTACGCGCCGCAGAAGGGTTGGCAAAACTTGGAATTGAAGCAACAGTGATCAACCCACGATTTATTAAACCACTGGACAAAGAACTTATTTGTCACTGGGCAAAAGAGACGGGAAGGATTGTCACCGTGGAAGACAATGTGCTGCATGGCGGTTTCGGCAGCCTTGTACTGGAACTCCTCTCTGAAAACAAACTCTTTACTATCAAAACAAATCTGCTTGGTTATCAGGATCACTTTATCGAACATGGCCCACAAAAAACACTGTGGAAAAATGCACACCTGGACTCCCCTGCCATTATCAATGCCGCCATGGAACTGATGAAAGAAGCGGAATAATTACCTTAGAACCGGCTTAAAAATAATAGCCCAGGGAGGCCGTTATAAAATTCAGCCCCCGGTTCTCATCATCGACTCCGGCATTGGAAAAATGATCATAAAAACGAAGCGTCAGGAAGAGATCCTGATCAAAAACGACAAAGTCAGACCCCACTCCAAGCTGAGGATTGCCCATCCAGCGTGATCCCTGTCCTTCAATTTGAAAATCCGCATAAGCCAGTCCCACACCGCCCTCCACAAAGGGACGGATCTTGTATTTTGTCCACCCTTCGTCGGGGAAGTAGTATTGGGCGATCATAACCAGGGATGTAACATTGCGACTGAACGGGCTTGTTGTCATGCCAGTGGTGAACTCCAGTTTCCAGCGTAGATTTTCCGGAGCCCAATGTCTCCATATTTTATCATAATCAAAAGAGACAAAGAGTGATGCTCGCAGGAGATCAATATCTTCATCCATCGTACTGGTATTAGAAACAGAAAGCATAACTCCATAACGGGTAGGATCGTACTGAGTTTCTTCCTCTTCTCCAAGGCAGGGAGTGCCCAGAACAGCCAAAGAAACAGCAATGAAAAGACATCTGTGAAAAAAAGTCATAACAGTCCTACCTATTCGTTTGTTTGTAAAAGAGCACCTGGTTCCGACTCCAGCGACTGACTGATACGGCTGTGAATTGCCACAACGGCGGTATCAACCTTTAAGATTCGAGCTCCCATGGAAAAAGGTGCCATCCCTGCAGCCCTCATCTTCTCCACTTCAAAATCCACCCACCCCCCTTCCGGTCCGACAGCATAGAGCACTCGCCCTCTCTTGCCCTGCATGCACTGAGAGAGAAGACTCTCTGTTTGGGGGTGGGCCAGCAGCAGAGTGTCATATCGGGGGGCAATCTCCGGCAAGACATCTTCCACAAAGGGACGGAATTTTCGGTACATCTGTACTGACGGCAGATGACTGTCCACTGCTTGCTCAAGTCCCTGCAGAAGATGTTTTCGATATTCCTTTTCCGCCAGGAGTGAGGCATCCCAGAAACTCTTTTCCACCCTGTTTGCATTCACCAGGTAAATGGTTCCCACACCCAGTGCTGTCACCTGAGAAAGGATTCGTTTCAACATTATGGGTCTGGGCAAGGCCAGAAGAAGATCAATAGCTGGGAGAGAAGGCCTTCCCGGCTGCAATTCCACCTGCAGAGTGACAACAAAGGGATACTTTGGGGTCAAGGCAAGAACGGTTGCCCCTCCCATATCACTATCGATCACTCCAAGACGCAGCCGATCACCGACCTGACTTTTCAGGACTTTGACAATGTGTTTTGCTCGATGATCCGTTAAGGTAACCTGTCCACCAGCTAGTTCACTTTGTTCTATTAGAATAATATTCATGGTGTCCGTTTCCTCTTTCTCGCTGGCCTATATGTTATCACACTTTCCAACGGATACGGTACTATATGTTCTATTGCTCACCATTCCAGGTGAGGGAATTCAAACACTTGAGGTATTATAGAGACCGGTACCCCCAAATCATTTACTCGACAAAATGAATTCCATGTGTCAAAAATGAATAAACCAGCGCAAATAAATTCTATCGGGACCATGCCCATAGGCACTACCTGACACCCCATGATAGATGAATGCCCCGCCACTCAGTGTCATTTCATCACTGAGACTATACTCAATCCCCGGTGCCAGAAAACCAGAACCATCGTCCAGACTCATCACCGTCATAAGCGTACAGTTCCAGAGCATTGCCGGCTGAAACCCTGCTGACAAGCCAAACTCCTCCGTACCCAGAAGGTCAGAATAATGATATTCACCAGTAAGAATAAGGGAATTGGCAAAGCCATATTCAGCCCCGATTATAAATTCAGTGTGGTATCTTTTCAATGAACGATCATAGAAACTGCCACCCTCACTGCGTAATTCGACTCCTGTTCCGGCGAGTTGACCTTCGAGTTCCCAGCCGATGATATTCTGCGACTTCTCTTCATCCCACTCTCCAACAATGGCGATATCTGCAAAATCCAGGTAGCCCTTTATTCTGATCGCTCCCTGTCCTTCGGCCACAGTGATATCAATATTTGATAACTGGCTCAATGCATACTCATAACGGATACTTGTCGTCCCGGGTCGTTCGCCCGGTTCTATTGCCTCTATATCAATGGGATTAAAGGTGTCAATGGGGTTCCAGAATCTTCCCACACCCAGTGGGATTCTCTGCTTACCGGCAACCCAGAAATGCTTTTCGCCACTATATTCCAGATAAGCACGATATATCGAAGTGGAGTTCTGCAGGCTATCCGTTTTTGTCAGCAACAGGGTTTCATTATCAACCAGCAGCCTGGCGGATATATCCGGATAGCGCTCGTGGGCAAGATTAAGCTCAGCGCGCACACGGTTGTAGTCAAAAAAAGAATAGCGATCATCATAGCCGGGAATATTGGTATTCTCCAGGGAAAATGTTGGTACAATCCCAAGGTACACCGCCGCAAAGACTCTCTTAAGAGCAGCTATTTGAGAAGATTTTGCCATCTTTTAATATTATTGAACGCCTGGCTTTTTCGATGACCATGGGGTCATGGGAGGAAAAGATAACGGTCACCCCTTCCTCGCGGTTGAGTTTCTGCATCATATCGATAAGTGATGCCGCCGCAATTGAGTCCAGATTTGCAGTGGGTTCATCAGCAAGAACTAGTTTGGGAGTGGAGGCAACTGCGCGGGCAACGGCAACCCGCTGCTGTTGGCCACCACTTAACTGATGGGGCAGTTTATCCAGTAATAAATCAATATCAAGTTTTTCAGCGATTTCAAGAC
>JAOZKX010000023.1 GCA_029935135.1 Desulfocapsa sp. | reverse complement strand
CTTGGAAAGTTCAGCTGGAGGGATATATTTTCAGTGAAGCCGAGCAAATTGACGCTATCTATTTTTTCCGAAATGATGATTATGTTTCTCTTACGCTCATGTACTATTTTTAGGGAAATGTGATGTTGAAAAAAAATGAGCCTTTGTGGGAAACGACTATGAACAATTGTGGTAAAAGGTGCTGGATCTGTTGGCTGTTTTTTTTCATTCTCTGTCTTATGCTGCCGGTAAGCGGACAGGCGATGACAGAAGGAGAAAGAATAGAAAAAGGAACGAAAGTTGGTGCAGAAAGTTATCGGCGGGAAAGTGGATTTGTTGACTTTTTTGCTGAGATCACCCTGGTTCAGCAGAATAAAAAAGGGAAAGATATCTACCGCCATATCAGACTCTGGGGATTGGAGAGGGAAGATGCAGGAGATAAGAGTCTCTCTGTTTTTGTCTATCCCCCGGATGTGAAGGGCTTTGCCAGGTTGACCTATTCACACACCGATAAACCTGATGATCACTGGCTCTATATTCCTGAAAAAAGAAGGGTGAAGCGCTTGTCACCTGTCAGCCAGTTAAGTCTTTTTATGGGGTCTCAATTTTCCTTTGAAGATCTGCGTCTCTATCGGGCAGAGAAAGCCGAAAAATTCAACTATCGCTATCTGCACGATGAACCCTATGCTGGGCAGGATTGTTTTGTGGTGGAGCGTTTTTCCCGCAAAGAGTATTCTAACTATTCACGCCAGGTTATCTGGTTTGATAAGAAGGAGTACAGAATATTGAAGATTGATTTTTATGATAAGAGAAATCAACTTCAGAAGACGCTCACCAAATCTAAATATGAGCTCTATGAAGGACGATTCTGGTGCATGGGGGAGATGAAAATGACCAACCATTTGAATGGGGAATCAACGCTTGTCCTCTGGAATAATTATCAGTTTGGTCTTGGACTTACTGAGAATGATTTTACTCAGAACAGTCTGAAAAGACTTAAATAGAGCAAAATCATTACGAAACAGCCAAAATTGCACCTGGACTCTCTGATGTCTTTGCCTGGTATTCATCCACTAAGCCCAGTGTTCCTTTAAGCCTTTCTGCCTTTGCTTGCCTGACAGAAATTCTGTTTTGTAGATTTCTTTATCACATGTTGCCCGGCATGAGTAATCAGGATTGTCTTGAATATTGTAGTCGTCCCAGTGTTAATGCGTAACGGATCAGCAGGAAACTGCTGCTCACGAGGTTGATTGTATGAATGATAACAATTCCATACCAGAGAATACCCGGGAACCAGCGGTGTCTGCCGGGGCTCCCCTATCACTGCCGAAGAATCATCCTTCAACTCTTCGCGATGTCCTTGAACAGGCTGCAGCAGAAAATTCGGAAGCGGGGCTTGTTTTTATTGCCGACAACGGTTCTGAAAAAGAGATTGGCCTGGACAGGCTTCTAGAGGATGCTTCCTCTGTCCTTACCGGACTTCAGGCACAGGGAGTGCGTCCGGGTGACCATCTGATTCTGCAGCTTGACGATAAGTATGATTTCCTTCAGCTCTTCTGGGCCTGTATCCTGGGGGGCATTGTACCTGCTCCCATTGCCCCCACTGTTTCCCTTGACCCCGCTCATAAGACTTTTGCAAAATTTCTGAAGATCTATCAGCTCCTTGATAATCCGGTTCTGGTCCTGGACACAATTCCTGAACGCTTATCGGCAGTTCTGCAGAAAGCCATCGGGGCCGATCAGCCGGCAGCCGTTGCAAGTGAGATTGAGAACAGTATTTACAGGCCTGATGATCTGCGTTTGAACAGCGAGGGAGTGAAATTGTATGATGCGGATCCACAGGATCTGGCATTTCTCCAGTTTACCTCCGGTAGTACAGGTAATCCCAAGGGTGTGATGCTGAGTCATCATAATTTGATTGTCAATATGCATTCTATCATGCAGGGAGCAGGGTTCTCGGGAGAGGATCGTGCTCTTAGTTGGATGCCTCTGTATCATGATATGGGTCTGATCGGTGGTCATCTGGCCATGGTGCTCAGTCGTACGAAGTCATGGCATATGCGCCCCTTTACTTTTATTAAACGCCCCCTGCTGTGGCTGAAAAAAATTGATGAACATCGGATAACGGCCACAGTCAGTCCAAATTTTGGTTACAAGTGGGTTTTGGAAAAGGTGAAGGATGCCCCGCTGGCCAAGCTTGATCTCAGTGCTTTGCGCCTGATTTTCAATGGAGCAGAACCGATATCGGTGGATGTGATGAACCGTTTTCTGGAGCGGTTGGGTGCACTCTGCGGGCTTGAAGCGAGAGCCATGTTCCCGGTGTACGGTATGGCAGAGGCGAGCCTGGCTGTCTCTTTCCCCCCCCATGACGAATTGCCCCGGCATTTCGCCCTCAGTCGTACATCTCTCGCCGTTGGCGATACGGTTCGTTTTGTTGACGAGTCTTCCCGGGATGCGGTTCTGATGGTTGATGAAGGGTACCCGGTCCCCGGTGTTGAGATTCGGATACTTGACGATGATGATCAACTTCTTGATGAGGAGCAGGTCGGAAATATTCAGATCAGGGGGGGGAATGTTACCTCCGGATATTATCGTAATGATGAGGCAAATCAAGAGTCTTTTTGTGAGGGCTGGTTGCGGACAGGTGACCTGGGGTTCCTTAAAAAAGGGCGTTTGACCATAAGTGGCAGGGCAAAGGATATTATATTTATCAATGGTCAGAACTTTTATGCCCACGATCTTGAAGATGTTGTTGCCGATCAGCCAGGTATAGACAGCAATGGCATAGCCGTGGTTGGATACAGGGATGAGGACAGTGGTGAAGAGCGGGTTGTTCTTTTTATCACGCTTGCCAAGGGACATGGTTCCTCAAAAAAAGACGATATCTTAAAGACTGCCAAACCTATAATTGTGGCGGCAGGCCAGGAGATAAATGAGATATTTGGTTTTGCTCCCAATTATATAGCCATTGTCAATCGTCGGGATATACCCAAGACTAGCAGCGGCAAGCTGCAGAGGTATAAACTCCTGGCCAGATTCCATCAGGGTGATTTTGACAGCACGACCCTTCTCTATCTCTCTCTACTCGCAGGTCCTGGAACTTTGGGGACTGACGATCAGCAGGAAAAAGAAAAGAAGAAAAAAGAGGGGACTGTGGGAGTGGCCGGTAAGGGACTTCCGTCGTCTTCAGAATGTGAAGATATGTTGCGGGATCTCTGGGCAGATTCTCTTGGGATTCCTGCCCACCGGATTGAGAGATTTCATTCTTTTGCAGAGCTGGGCGGTACATCTATAAAGGCCATTGAGATAATCGGCAGGCTGGAGGAGCATCTCAGTTGCGCCATTCCGCAACACATATTTGCACGAGCCAATACCATCGCTTCCATTGTCGAGTATATCCATGAGCATCAGAATGAACTGTCCTGTGTCTCCTGTACCGCTGCGGCGAGCAGGAAAGATGGACAGGTTTTACAGGATATTGCCATCATTGGTATGAGTTGTCGTTTCCCGGGAGCTGAAAATGTAGATAAGTTCTGGTGGGATCTCAGTGGTGGGGTTGATTCCATTACCGAAGTACCTCCTGATCGCTGGGATATCCGCAAACACTACAGCAGAGGTGGGAGTGAAAAGAACAGGAGCTGTTCAAAATGGGGCGGTTTTCTCGATAATATTCGTCTTTTTGATGCTGAATTCTTTAAGATTCCGCCAGAGGAAGCAGATCACCTCGATCCGCAGCAGCGTCTCTTTCTGGAGGTCGCCTGGGAAACCATGGCCTGCAGTGGTTATCATGATGTGAAGCAGAACCGGACGGGAGTTTTTGTCGGTGCCAGCTTTATCGGTTATACCGAGGAATTTATTCGTGGCGGTGGCAGGATTACCATTCGTCCAAGCACTGCAACAGGCAATCTTCTGAATATGATTGCTGCCAGAGTATCCCACTTTTTTGATTTAAAGGGGCCGGCTCTGACTGTGGATACTGCCTGTTCATCATCTCTTGCTGCCGTTCATCTGGCCTGCCAGAGTCTACGGACCGGTGAATGCGATATGGCCCTGGCAGGGGGGATCAGTCTTAACCTTAACGAGACGCCATATATCTTTTTCAGTGAGGCAGGGGCATTGTCACCGGATGGGGTCTGTCGGGTTTTTGATGAGGAGGCCAACGGATTTGTACCGGGTGAGGGCGTGGGCGCCGTTCTGCTGAAACCGTATGAACAGGCTCGGGAAGATGGTGATACTGTTCTGGCCATTATCAAGGGTTCGGCAATGAATAATGATGGCCATTCAATGGGGCTTATGGCTCCAAATCCGCATTCCCAGGCAGATGTTATCCGTCAGGCCTATGTGAACTCGGGGGTCAGTCCTGAAAATGTATCCTATGTGGAGGCCCATGGCACGGCAACCCAGATTGGTGATGCCATTGAAGTGAGAAGCCTGAGCCAGGTCTTCAGCGGCATGGAAAGACAGCAATGTGCCATTGGTTCGGTGAAGAGTAATATTGGACATCTGCTGGCTGCTTCCGGTATTGCCGGTCTGATTAAAGTCGTGCTCAGTCTTCAGCATCGACAACTCGTTCCCTCCATTCATTGTCGCCAGGAAAAGAAGAGCATTAAGTTTGAGCAGACGCCGTTTTTTGTTAATAAGCTTCTCCAGCCATGGACTTCGAAAAGGGGGAATGAACCGCTTGTTGCAGGGATTAATTCTTTTGGTTTTGGAGGCACAAACTGTCATCTTATTGTCCAGGAATCTCCTGCCGTAATCCCCATGGCAGATGTGGCGGCCAAGACGGGAGAGGTGCCCGTTCTGATAACGCTTTCTGCCCATCACCAGGATGCTTTAGAGAAGAAGATTGAATATCTGAAAAATTTTCTGGCTGGAAACCCGGGATGCTCCCTTGAGGATGTAAGCTACACTGTGAATGCCAGGCGTTCCCATTTCTCCCAGCAGCGCTGGGCAATGGTTACAGACAGCAGTGAAAGGGGTCTGGAACAGTTGGAATCGTTTGATCGGAGTGAGTCCCCTGCAACATTGCGAAGTCGTGGATTGTACTATGCGACCAAGAGGGGTGGGGCGCCGAAGACGGTCTTTATGTTTAGTGGTCAGGGAGCACAATTCCCAGGTATGGGAAAGGTTCTTTATGAAAACGAACCTGTGTTTCGGGAAGCAGTTGACCTTTGCAAGGAACTGATTGTTTCCTACTTTGATCATGATATTGTTGAGCTTATCTGTGGACAGATACCTCAGGAAGAACTCAATAAAACGGCTATTACGCAGCCTGTCACCTTTGTGATGGATCTGGCTTTGGCCATGTACTGGCAGGGACTGGGGCTGAAACCTTCCGCAGTTATAGGCCATAGTGTGGGAGAATATGTTGCGGCCGTGATTGCGGGTGTACTCTCTCTAGAGGATGCCCTGAAGGTAGTTGTGGTGCGTGGAAGATTGATGTCACAGCTTCCGGAAGGCGGTGGGATGGCTGCGGTCTTTGCAGCAAAAGAAGAGGTTCGCGATGTTTTGAAACAGGGCTTTACCCTGGATATTGCAGCCTATAACGGGCCTGAGAATATTGTTTTATCCGGAGCAGTGGAGGAGCTAGAGCGTTGTCTAGATCTTCTGAGACTGCGTGGCCTGAATTCTTTTAAATTACAGGTTTCACACGCCTTTCACTCGTCATTAATGGATCCTATCCTGGAGCAGTTTTCCAGAATTATTGCCGGGATTTCATTTTATGCCCCCTCAATTCCCTTTGTCTCAAATTTGACGGGAGAGTTTCTTTCAGGGGAGAAAATCGATCGTGATTACTGGCTGCGACAAATCCGCCAACCTGTCCAGTTTGCTGCCGGAATTCAAACGCTTTGTCAAAAAGGGTATCTGGATTTCCTGGAGATTGGTGCCAAAGATCAACTCAGCGTGCTGACATCCAAAATAGCGCCATCAGAAGCCCATATTCGTTCCAGCCTGCCAAATCCCAGAAAAAATTCAGACCAGTATGGACACCTGCTCAATACCCTTGCGGAACTGTACAGCAGAGGCTTTTCCCCGAATTGGCACGATCATTACGAGGGAAAAACTGGTGCCCAGCTTATTCGTTTTCCCAATTATCCGTTCCAGCGACAGGAGTATTGGATCAGTGCTGATCAGGCTGTATACCCATTTGAGGAAATGATAAAATGGACAGGCACGGACCGCTTTGCCATAACCCGTAATGCGAAGGCAGCTCTGCTGGCAGATTATTCCTTTAACAGCCAGGCAATTATGCCGGCTGCGGGTCAGTGTGAACTCCTTCTGTCCTGTTTTTCCCGAGCCTATGGCTATTCGGCCAATCGAATCCGTTCCATCGCATTCTCAGGAGCATGGAGTAACGATAAGACGGTGGATATCCTCTTTGAGAAGAAAGGTGATGAAAAAAACTTCAGGATAATTACCGGGAATATGCGCAGAACCTCCGATAACAAACCAGATATTTTTACCTCCGGAACTCTGGGTGTTGTGGAAATGAATGTTCCTGATCGAGTTGATGTTGAGGCCATTATCGCCCGTTGTCCAAGGAAGTATGAAGTTGCTGCTCTCTATACTGAATTTGAAGGGATTGGTCTTCACTATGGCCCTTATTTTCAAAACCTGAGCAAAGTTCTTGGTGGTGAGCAGGAGGCGATCGCTGAGATCAGCCTGGAGCAGTCAACATCTGCTGATGCCGTCTGTATCCTTCATCCGGGACTGCTGGATTCTGTTTTTCAGGCAGTTGGTTGCTGTTTTTCCGGTCTGCATGCATTCCTGCCCCTGGCAATAAAGGATATGATTATTCATCGGCGTCCAGGTCTTACAGGATCTTTTGCCCATATCAGGTGTCTTCCAAGAAGGAGTGAAGAGCTGATCGATTTTGATATCGATATCATCGATCGTGTGGGCAAGGTGTGTGTTGAGATAAAAGGTTTTTCTGTGGTACGGCCCAAGGAAAAACTGGAACAAACGGATTTAAGTTTATTTGAACTCAGTTGGCAGGAAGAACAGCTCTCTGCAGAGGATCCCGGGGGAGCTGGAGGAACCTGGCTGCTCTTTGATTATCAGGCAGAGGCCGGAATTCGCATTCGGGAGTCCCTGCAGGAAAGGGGGATGACAGTTATTGATCCGTCGTTTGCCTCTACATCTTTTAATGAATTCGAAGAACAGGATTATCAGCACCTGCTGGAAAAACTGGCCGCAAAGAATGTCGATCTTAGAGGAATCATTCACTGTGCTGATTGCAATCCCCTGTCAGACAAGGCAGCCTTGTCTGATCTGCATCAGCTTTCCTCATCTGTGCGCAGGTTGTTTATGGTGTTTAAGGCCTTGAGCAACAGTCAATATCGTGACATTTCTTTCTTTAGGATTTCCACCAATGCTCAGGCGCTCCATGAGAATGAAAGAGTACCCGATCCAGGGAAGACTCTCAGCACAGGTTTCCTGAGATCCATGGCCAGGGAGATGGACGGCGTACAGGTAAGAAGTGTGGATTTTTCCGCGGAACATTCAAGCTCTGTTATTGCCTCGTTGACCATGGCAGAACTCAGTGGCAAAGGTCCTCTTGAGACAGCGTATCGTGCAGGGAAGCGCTTTGTGAATGGGGTTCGTGTCTGGGAGCAGGGAAATGAGCAGTTGGCAGAAATCAGCTTTGCAAAAGATCATGTTTACTGGATTGTCGGCGGACTGCAGGGAGTGGGGGCAGAATGTGCTCTCCATCTGGTCAAAAATGGTGTGACCCGTCTGGCGATCAGCGGTCGTACGGCATTGCCTCCCGCAGACCAGTATGATACCAGTCTTCGGGACGGAGATCAGGAACTTGCTGTGAGGATCAGGTTTATACGCCGCCTTGAAGAAGCAGGATGTGAGGTTCTCTATCTCTCTGGTGATGTTACTGATTCAGCACATGTACTTGGTCAGTATAATCAGATAAAACAGAAGTGGGCAGCTGTACATGGGGTGATTCATTCCGCCCTGCATCTGGAAGATGCTCCCATTGCACAAAAGAGCTGGAGTTCTTTTGAGCGGGTTCTGGCTCCGGGTGTATGGGGAACCATTCTTCTTGATCGTCTGACGCGTCAGGAACCCCTGGAATTTTTTATCCTTTTTTCCTCTCTTGCCGGGGTTGTTGGGAGCTGTGGGCAGGGAGACTACAATGCCGCCAACTGTTTTATGGATAATTTTGTCAAGAGCGGGAATCGTAACGGACCCGGTCGTGGCAGAGCTGTACAGTGGGGTCAGTGGGCTCTTCGGCGACTGGTACACCCGGCAGTACAGGATTTTATGTCCAGGAATAAAATGCGTACTATTCTGGCGGATGAAGGGATGCAGGCCTTTGATATGATTCTGGCCCAGAGTACGGCTGCTGGGCTGGCTTTTGTGCCGCACCTGAACGACTGTCCAGCTGTGGCGGCTGATATCCTGAATTCTCTAAGAGAGGGTATTGGAGAACGGCGCCTTGTGGAGGAGGATACACAAATCTGTGTCAGTGATGAGGCGGGGATTGTTGAGTCTGACCAGTCTTTGGTCAGCACTTCCGGAGCATCCATGGAAGAGTATCTGACCGCTATTGCCGCTGGAAAACTTGAGCTGGCCCCGGAAGATCTTAATCCGGATATGAACTTTCTGGAGCTGGGTGCAGATTCCATGATGGCCATTGGGCTTATTCGTGAACTGGAAGAAGTATTGGATATTGAACTCTACCCCACCCTCCTTTTTGAATATCCGACCATCAATGAACTTACGGCATATTTGCAAACCCAACTGCCTGAGCATTTCGACCTCTCTTTGCTGGATGACGGCTCAGTATCAGAAAGCATTGAGACAAGAGTGGGTAATACTGCAGGAGTGGCAGGTGCCGAAAAAACAGGACAAGAGGCAGCTCATCGACTGCCGGAAGAAGGATTACTTGCCTTTGTCACTGGAATTGCGGCAGCAAAACTGGAACTTGGTGTTGAAGAGTTAGATCCTGATATGAATTTTCTGGAACTTGGCGCCGACTCCATGGTGGCCATGGGATTGATTCGTGCGGTTGAAGAGGCGCTGGATGTTGAGTTGTATCCCACGCTCCTTTTTGAGTATCCGACAATCAACGAGTTTGTCGGCTATCTGCAAGGAATTCTGCCGACTGGCACGATGGTGTCAGGCGCTTCACCAGCTGTTTTGTCCGAACAGGGAGAGGGGAGAAAGGAAGAGGTTCATACTGCTCCGGAGGGTGAGCCTTCGTCCGATTCTGCAGAATCAACGGTGATGGAACTCTTTGTCAAACAGCAATCTTGGCTTGAAGAACAGTTTCGGGCACAGCGCAATGAAATGGTTCAGTTGCGCCGGATAATAAAAGAGCACACCAACTCTACGCAGTGAGTAAAGAGATTCTGATGATACAGCAAGGCAGCACAGATGAAGATTCCACTGATAAGCTGATTCATGCGCCACTATCCTACTCTCAACAGGCATTGTGGCTCCTTGAGCTCCTTGGCGAGGGAAATTGTACCTATAATATAGCCTGGATCTTTAAGATCAGTGGTGTCCTTGATGTAGAAAGATTTAACAAGGCGTTTCAGTATCTGGTAAAACGCCATCCCAGTTTACGCACCGTTTTTACGGCCGAAAGTACGGGCGCTGTGCAGACTGTTCTTCCGGAAATGGATATCCACTTCCCCTGTTTCTCCATCAGTGAAATGTCCGTGGCTGAACAGCAGGCAGAGTTGAAAAGTAGTTTTTTAGAGGAGGCGGCTACTCCTTTTAATCTGAGCAGTGGTCCGCTGCTGCGGGGGAAGCTCTATCGCAGCGGTGAGGAAGAGTTTCATCTTATCCTCTGTATTCATCACATTATCATTGATGGCTGGTCATTGGGAGTTCTGCTGAAGGAACTCGCCGACTGTTATCAGCAGATGCAAAAGGGAGAGACTCCCAACCTGCCGGAACTTCCCACCGAATATCATACCTTTGCCGCAGATCAGGTTGCAGGAGATCTGGAGTCACTGCTGGCAGACGGATTTGCATACTGGGAAAAACAACTCTCCTCCCCCCTGGCAAAACTTGAACTTCCCACAGACTTCCCCAGACCCTCTCACCTGGGACAGCACGGAGGACGCCTGTTTTTCCAGCTGTCCAAAGAGATCAATGATCAGGTGGTGGAGGCCTGTAAAAAAGAAAAGGTCACTCCTTTTATCTTTCTCTTAACGGTCTTTAAGGTGTTGCTCTATCGCTATAGTGGCCAGGAGGATCTTCTGGTCGGTATCCCTGTGGCCAATAGGGGGAAAAGCGAACTTTTTAATGTGCTTGGTTTCTTTGTCAACACCCTGGTCATGCGCAGTGATTACAGTGGGGAGCCGACTTTTTCTGAGGCCCTGGCCAGAGAACGAAAGAGTGCGCTTGAGGGGATGAGGCATATGAATGTGCCCCTGGGCCAGCTGGTAAAACGACTGCATCCGGAACGAAGTGACGGCTTTTCCCAGCTCTTTCAGATCATGTTTGTTTTGCAGAATATTCCCATCCCCGAATATTCTTTTGGGGATGTGGAGATGGTGCCGGTGAATATTGATTATCCGGATATCCCCGAGTTTGGCTGGATACAAAATGATAACGGCTGGTCGGAATTTGATCTGACCCTTGAAATGACCATGCACAAGGGTGGCATTGTCGGGGCCTTTCAGTATAACTCTGCCCTCTTCAGGAAAGAGACTGTCCTGCAGATGGAGAAGCATTTTGAACTGCTTTTGCAATCAATCCTTGCTGATAGGAGTCGGAAGATCTCCTCCTATGACTGTCTGCTGGCCGAGGAAAAAACGCTTCTCCGCTCCTGGAACAATACTGCTGTAGACTTCCCTGAAGAAGCGGGCCTGCTAGCGCTTTTTTCAGAGCAGGTAGAGAAGCAGCCTGAAGAAATCGCCCTACTCTATAAAGATACCAGCCTCAGTTATGTGCAGCTGGAACAGAAGGCCAATCAGGTGGCGCATTTACTCCAGGAGAAAGGAGTGAAGCCGGATATGCTGGTGGCTGTCTGTATGGATCGTTCTCTGGAGATGGTTGTGGCCCTTCTGGGGATCTTGAAAAGCGGCGCGGCCTATGTACCTGTGGATCCCTCCTATCCGGAAGATCGTATTGCCTATATGCTGGCAGACTCCAATGCCCCCATTATACTGACCAGTGAAAGGTTACTTGCCCATGTCTCGGGCTGTGCGGCTGAAATCATCTGTCTGGATCGTGATTGGGATTCTTTCAGAGAATATTCACAAAACTGTCCAGTGGATCCTGCCTCGCCGGACCATCTGGCCTATGTTATCTACACATCCGGCTCAACCGGTAGACCCAAAGGGGTGATGATCACCCGAAAATCACTTGCCAACCTGATGTCATGGTTGTTGATGGATTATCCCATGGGCAGAGATGACGCACTTCTGCAGAAGACACCCTTTAGTTTTGATGCGTCCATATGGGAGTTTTACGCACCGCTTTTCAGTGGCGGTCGTCTGGTGATGGCCATACCGGATGGGCATCAGGATCCGCAATATATGATAGAAGCCATTGTGGAAAACAGGGTGACTGTGCTGCATCTGGTGCCGGCCATGCTGGGACTGCTCCTTGAACAAAAAAATATTTCCCGTTGCCGTTCCCTGAAGATGGTTTTCTGTGGCGGTGAGGCTCTGACAGATGATCTGATAAATCGTTTTTACCAGGTCTTTGACGGAGCAAAACTCTACAATATGTACGGGCCGACCGAGGCAACAGTTGATGCCAGTTGCGGCCTCTGCTCCCCCGGAGAAGATGTCGTTTCCATCGGCAGACCGGTGGCCAACTGTCAGGCCTTTATTCTGGATAAATATCTGACCCCCCTGCCTGCCGGGATTCCCGGAGAACTGTATCTCGGCGGGGCTGGGCTTGCCCGTGGATACCTGAATCAGTCGGAACTGACGGAGAAGAGTTTTCTGACTGTTTCTGACAGGCGTATCCAGGAAAAGCCGATTCGACTGTATAAAACCGGAGATCTTGCGTCCTGGCTCCCAGACGGCAGACTTCAGTGTCTGGGACGGACTGATTATCAGGTGAAGCTGAGAGGGTTCAGGATTGAACTGGGCGAGATTGAAGCGCTGTTGGTACGCCATCCGGCAATTGGGCTGGCCACGGTCAATCTTTTTACCGCGGATGGGCGTCGCAGGCTTGTTGCCTATTATCAGCTTAGTGATGGACAATGGCTGGAAAAGAGTGGTACTGAACTGACCAGCGAGTTGCGGGATGCATTAAATAATGCCTTGCCCGAGTATATGGTTCCCGCCCATTTTGTTCGCATGGATAGTCTGCCCCTCAGTCCCAGTGGTAAGGTTGATCGCAGAGCCCTCCCACCACCGGAAGATCACACGGCTGAGACAGGATTTACCGCACCGCGTACAGAAAAAGAGGAGCAACTGGTTGGTATCTTTTCCGAGATACTTGGCAATACATCCATTGGTATCCATGATAACTTTTTTGATCTGGGTGGTGATTCTATTCTCACCATTCAGATTGTGGCCAGGGCCCAGGAGATGGGGCTTCGCTTTAAACCCAGAGATATCTTTGAACACCAGACTATTGCCGAGCTGGTTGATGTTGTTGCCTCTGCCCCTTCCATCGAAGCAGAACAGGGCTTGATAGAAGGTTCTGTGCCTTTGCTGCCCATACAGAGAAGATTTCTGGCTCGGGAAACCATTAGCCTGAATCACCATAACCAGTCTGTGTTGCTTGTTGTTCCCAGGACACTGACCCGGGAGGTACTGGAACAGGGACTAAAGCAGTTGATCCGGCAGCATGATGCCCTGCGTCTGCGTTACACGGTGGAGAATGGCCGGTGGCAGCAGCAACACTCTGGCAAAGATGATCTGCCGCAGATGATCTTTCACGA
>JAOZKX010000260.1 GCA_029935135.1 Desulfocapsa sp. | reverse complement strand
AGAATGTGTGGTTTTCCTTCAACAGATGTGTTGCAGGTTTTGCGGATAGGTGTGGTAGAGGTTGAAAAAGTATGATTGGCGCGAGCTGGAGGCTGATGTCAACTTGGAATAGAAATGCAAATTTCGGGACAGGGCAAGGTGGTAGCCGTGTAGAGATTTACAGGCGAAACAAAAAAGCACCTAACTCAAAAAGAGCTAAGTGCTTGATATGTCTGGTGGGTCGTCCCGGAGTCGAACCGGGGACCTGCTGATTAAGAGTCAGATGCTCTACCAATTGAGCTAACAACCCAGAGTATTCAGTGTATGAAAAACATACAGGAGTACCTATTAGCATACAGCGTATCATCCGTCAAGCATGGTCGTGGTGGGTTGCTGCTCTCTACTGTTTGTTTTTCAGGTGATTTGTCTGCATATGGGCGATTCTTTCTCCGCTCATGCTGGAAAAATTCTCACATTCCCTTTTGTTCATAAAGGGGCAGGCCTCAGTCATAAACCACTTTTGCTTGGGGCACCAGAAACGGTCTTTGAATGGTTCGTTGCAACCCTTTTGGGTTAAGAGTTTGCGTTTGCGATTCCCGTAGCTAACATCCCTGTTCTGTATGGAAAATTGCCAAATTGTCATTCTGCACCTCCTCAATCCTTGAGAATAATGTGTGAACAAGCTATGGCAATATATCGACTGCTTTGGCGAAAAAGTTAAGGGGAAAGTACGATAATGTTACAGGCCTACCTGTAGTAGAGGCTTGGACTTCCCATGGTCATAAGAGATTTGTAAAGGTTCCTGCGAAAATCCCGACGATCCCAAATTCCTTGGATGTGTCCTCTTTTCAGGGCATTGCGGGCTGAATGGTAGTCGGGTGGGATGTCTATCCCCGTTGTTTCCCGGATAACCCGGTGGCCGGCAAAACCTATTCGGCTGGAGCGCACGGCAAACTGGTAGGGAGAGCATCCCAGAAAACTGGCCACCGGTCCGGCATAGGAGTTGTTGTCATAGACGACGATATAGAGCCCGCCGGCATCGATATATTCCCGGACAGCCATGGTGCATTTGGGCATCTGGGTAACGCCAAGAGTTCCTTCCTGAATGCGGATTCCGCCAGTGGTATGGACATAGGAGAGCAGTGGTCGTTTTTTCCGTTTTGCCAGCTCACAGGCCTGGACAAATTTCTCACCTTCAGCAGATCCCACTGTTCCCTGACGAAAATCTGAATAGAGCATGGAAACCACAATCTTAATGCTCATGATTTCTGCTTCAAATGTCATGTTGCCGGCATTACGCCCTGTTTTCTTCTTGGCAAGTTTCAGTCGATCGTCAAATCCTGTGTAGCCAAGCGGGTTCCCGGATCTGATATCGGTGTTGAATAATTGTACCGTGTCCGGATCAAAGAGGTTGTGCAGGTACCATTTATGTTCAAGGGGGAAGTGGTGGCCACATGTTTCGCAGACACCTGCAAATTCACCAAACAGGTCCGGAACCCAGAGGTCTTTGCAGCCATGTTTCTTTGCATTGGGACATGTTACTGTGCGGTCTTCATTGGCCAGGGGGCTGGTGTAGGTGTCGGTCAGCTCCAGTGGGTCCTGAGTAAACTCAGAACTGTTGGACGCCGATTCGTTATAGGTGATTCGTAAAATGGGTCCTTTGTTTCTGCTTTTGTCTTTTGCAAAAAAGTCTTTGACAGTATGGATCGGTGTTGAAAGCTTTTTCAGTACAACGGAGCCCTCTCCGGATACCTCTTTAAACACTTTTTTGATCTGTTTATGGGATGTCTTGACCACATCATAACGCAGATTGTAGTACATCTTTTCGTTCTTTTCCTGGAACTGTTTGAGGAAAGACTCGGTAGGCAGCGGCTTTCCTTCAAATCCCTGCATTGCCATCTCTCTGTACTTTTTAGAGCGCTGAGTCAGCAGGCGGCGAATTTCGTCATCATTAAGATCCCAGGGGATATCAACTGCAAGATCTTTTCGTTCCGTTTTTAGTTTTGATCGTTTGTTCTCCCAGTCTCGGAAGGCCTTGAAGCTTTTACAATTCAAGACTACCTTATCAGTTGCTCGAGTGATTTCTGAGCGGAGCTGGGCGAAAAAAGCAAAGTCATCATGTCGTGCACCCAGGGGCGGTTCTTTAACAATGGCATCAATGGTTCCCAGGCTGCGATTGTCTTTTGCCGTAAGTTTCAGGCGTTCGGCACACACTTCGATCAGTTCTTTGGGAACCTTTTCACCTTCACGGATTTTCCCTTCAATGGCTGCAGCACCTTCAGGTGAGATAACGGAATAGTAGCCATGGGAGCACATCAGGCGAAAATCTGAAAGACCAATGGCTTCAGCGCCACCTGAGCCACCTTCTGAAATGAGTGACACAATGGGAACCCGCAGTTTGGTCATGGCATAGATATTTCTGGCAATCTGCTGGGCTGCTCCGGGATATTCTTCAATGGGGAAAGAGCCGGGGGTGAATACATAAAAGTGGATGGGGATGCCTTCGGTTTCAGCTACTTTCATATAACGCAGGGCTTTTTCGTTTCCTTCCGGCCGACAGGATCCGCCATTACGAAATTCTTCTCCGTGGCCAGTTTCCTGACCAATGACCATTACCGTTGCCGTGTACGGTTTGCCTTTGATTCTGCGGACAATGGTTGCTTTTGCACAAACCATGGCCGGGTCGATGTTTGCCTCATCCTGACCACCAAGTTCTGTGTAGTCTTCATATACATTTTCAAGAATGTCTTTCAGGCTGAATCGTTCAATGGTGCGGACGATGCGCACCCTTTCCATGGGCGTCAGCTGTTCTTCGGCACGCTCTTCAAGAAAACTGATGGATTCGTCGAGTTTGCGGATTTCGCTGCGAAATTGTTCTTTAGTATGTTCATATGGGTTCTGCTTGAGAGCGGTGCATGTTTCCTGAAACCCAAAAAGGTTGCCCCAATTGCTAAAGTCTTTAATCTGGATCAGGTAGTTGATGCGCTCCTCAATTTTCTGGAGCCCTTTAATTAATTCATTCATAATATATATAGGCTGAAATCGTTGAAGTCATTGAAATAGATGGGGGGATACATTCGTTCTAAAAAGTCAGCAATCGATTCAAATTATTTCTTAGATAGGTCAGATTGGTAATAATGGGACCGCCTTTTGAGTCCTGTCCCTGGATACTCACTTCGTCAATAAACTGGGCGGCACGTTCTTTTGCTTCGTCAATGGAACTTCCCCAGACAAGTGCAAGGGCAAGGTTGGGGTCATATTCACTGGGAATCGTGTAGGGACGGTCAAAGGGGACATGTGAGTAAACGACCGACCATTCATGTTTGGGAAATGTAAAGTCTGTGATAGTGCCTATCCATGGGGCAAAGCCGCGTCTGGTATCTTCTGCTACAATCCGAAGTTCGATGGATGCGCCTTTAAACTCAACACTGTTTTGTTTGTAGCCAATTTCTTCGCCCAGTGCCAGTCTGATCTGTTCCCTGATGAGGTTGGGGTGTTTACCGTCCAGATAGCTTATACGGGCAGAAACATCATTCTCCACCTGGATTCTGGTGTTCACCTCAAGGAGGTAAGGCTGTCCCGATCTGGAAACGATCCATTCCCAAGTTCCCACATTGTCGTAGCGGACATGGGCCGCCAGTTTAAGTGAATAGTCCACAATCTGGTCAAGGACCTTTTTTTCGTCAAAATCATATTCGAAACAGGAAGAATGGAATCCCGGTGCTGCTTCCACCCTTTTCTGGCGCCCTGTGGACTGGATGGTACAATTCCTGGAAGAAAAATGGATGCGTTCACCATGTCGTGAACAGAGCAGTTGTACTTCAAGGTGGTTGTAGTCTGTCAGGCACTGTTCGATAAGGACTCCGCCATCGCCAAATTGTCGTTTGGCGTAGTTTTGCACCTGTCTGTAAATGCGCCTGAATTGCGCTATCTCGGTAACTTCTTCAATACCCATACCGCCACCACCGGCAGCAGCTTTTACGAGAATGGAGGGACTCTTGATATCCTGTGCCCGCTGATCATCCATCAGATGTCGGGCAATCTCTTCAGCTTCCATTTCGTTGTAAATCGGATGATCGGTCCCCGGGATGGTTGGGATGTTGAGTTTGTTGGCAACCCGTTTTGTG
>JAOZKX010000259.1 GCA_029935135.1 Desulfocapsa sp. | reverse complement strand
TATAATCAATCTTCATACCGGCTTCTTTCAAAGCGCTGTCCAGAGCCTCTGCCTGAGCAAGAGAACGGGGAAAACCATCAAGCAGCCATCCTTTTTCTTTGGATTTTGCAAGGGTCTCAAGAACCATGGGAATGGTAATCTCATCTGGAACAAGATCGCCGGCTTCGATAAATGCCTTTGCTTTTTTACCAAGCTCGGTTCCACCCTTGATATGCTCACGAAAAATAGCACCGGACTCAATGTGATCCATACCATACTTATCTTTTACAATAGCGCCCTGGGTTCCTTTACCACTTCCGTTTGGTCCAAATGCAAGAATGTTTACAGCCATGATGTTGTTCTCCTTTAAGCAAAATGTATAGGCTTTTAGCACCAGCCAGACAAAACAGATTTGACCGGTACTGTCATAACGAATTTGTGAATGAGTATTCACTCAAAAACAGCAGTCAACAAACATAATCCAAAATCAAAATTGTATCCAGTAAAATATCCAGCGTTACTTTTTGACTTTCTCCGGGAAAAAGAGTAATTTTACTTGAAAATATACGAACTTTTCCTTCACGAGCTATGTTACCCCTGCTCGTTTAACAATAACAAAAAAGAATACAGAATATGAAAAAAATACATGTTGGCCTGATTGGTTTTGGTACCGTGGGCACAGGTCTGGCGCAGACCCTTTATAAGCAGAAAGATCGTCTTATCCGAAAAACCGGTGTCGAATTTGTCCTTTCCCGCGTGGCAGATATCAACATAGACTCCCTGCCGGAACATTTTTCTGGGGCAACTCTTTCAAATGATGCCAACGACATCTTCACCGACCCTGAAATTGATGTGGTGGTGGAACTGATTGGCGGCATGGAACCGGCACGAACATTTCTTATTGAAGCAATTAACCATGGCAAGCATGTGGTCACCGCTAATAAAGCCCTGCTCTCCGTTCATGGCAAAGAGATCTTTGAGGCGGCCGTTGCCAATAATGTGGAAGTTGGCTTCGAAGCAAGTGTCGGCGGCGGTATTCCGCTTATCAAGTCCCTGAAAGAAGGCCTGGTTGCCAATAAGATCGAGGCAATCATGGGTATCATGAATGGTACGGCCAACTATATACTAACCAAAATGACCGACGATGGCGTGCCCTTCGACGAAGTGTTGAAAGATGCCCAGGAACAGGGTTTTGCCGAGGCAGACCCCACCTACGATGTGGAAGGAATTGATACGGCACACAAGCTCGCCATTCTTATGACCATCGCCTATGGAAAGAATGTTCATCTCGATGACATCAATACTGAGGGAATCAGCAACATCGAACCCATAGACATTGAATTTGCCCGGGAATTCGGCTGTAGAATCAAGCTTCTGGCCATCAGCCACAACCATGGATCCCATGTGGAAGCACGGGTGCACCCGACAATGGTTCCGGAATCACATATGCTGGCAAATATCAATGGCGCCTACAATGCCATCCAGTTTACCGGTGATACAGTTGGCAATGTTCTGCTCTATGGGCCGGGGGCCGGCATGATGCCCACCGGCAGCGCAGTTGCTGCTGATGTTGTCGACATTGGCCGTAACATCCTCTGCGGTTCCATCAATCGGGTGCCCGCTCTTTCTTATCTTCCGGAAAATATCGGGACGCCGAAGATCACCCCCATGGCAGAGTTGACCTGCCCGTACTACTTCCGTATCACCGCCATGGATAAGCCCGGCGTACTGGCAACAGTTGCCGGAATCTTCAAGGACCATAACATCTCAATAAAATCTGTCATCCAAAAGAGCAGACACGAACACGAACCGGTCTCAATTGTCATTCACACCCATCTTGCCAACGAAGAATCTGTACAGAAGGCAATCACTGAGATCGACGCTCTCGATGTATGTACCCAGGATACGGTGAAGATACGAATCCTGCTGGATGACGAATAAAAAACTGGATCAGCGATGAAATATCTCATTCTTGTGGGTGACGGTATGGGTGACCTTCCCATGCCGGAACTGGATAATCGTACGGTGCTGGAAGCAGCAAACATTCCCATGCTTGATCAACTGTGTCGGCAGGGGGAGTTTTTCCTTACCCATACCGTCCCGGAAGGATATCCACCCGGATCCGATGTGGCCAACCTTTCTCTTCTCGGCTATAAACCGGAAGACTACTATACGGGCCGCGCCCCACTCGAAGCGACCTCCATGGGAATAGACCTGGCTGCAGATGAAACAGCTTTTCGCTGTAATCTGGTAACACTGACCCGTGAAGACAATACCGTTGGTATGATAGACTATTCCGCCGGTCATATTAGCAGTGAAGAATCCGGAGAGCTTCTTGCTTCCCTTGAGAAAGAGTGCGGGACGGCAATATTCCAATTCCATGCGGGAATCAGCTACCGCCATATCCTTGTTGTTAAAGGGGAGTATCCGGCAATGGATACCGTGCCTCCCCATGATTACATTGGCAAAGATGTCACCGTTCCCTGGAAGCGATATATGCAGGACCCTCAATGGAAAACCCTTCTGGACAGAGCTTCTGAAGTTCTTGCCAACCACCCTGTTAACCAGAAGAGAATAACAAAGGGGAAGAATCCTGCCAACGGGATCTGGCTTTGGGGAGAGGGAAAGCTCCCCACAATGCCCACACTCTCTGCAAGCTACGGAATAACAGGAAGCCTGATATCAGCCGTTGACCTCTTAAAAGGTCTGGGGGTGAACGCCGGTCTTGATATCATCAATGTTCCTGGCGCAACCGGCTATATCGATACAAACTATAAAGGCAAAGCCGATGCAGCGCTTCACTGTCTGGAAAACCAGGATTTTGTTTTTGTCCATGTGGAAGGACCGGACGAAGCAGGGCATCAGGGTATACTGGCCGACAAATTACAGGCAATTGAAGACTTTGATCTTAAAATCGTCACTCCCATCATCCAGGGCTTGCGCGACAAGGATGTAGAATTTCGTGTGGTTGCCACCATGGACCACTTTACCCCCCTGGCCCTTCGTACCCATATCGACAATCCAGTCCCCACCATCCTCTATGACTCCCGGGAAGCAAAAGAAGGTTCAGGGTTCACTTTTTCAGAAAAAAACGGAGTACTTGCAGGAGAAAAAACAGAGGGCATTGTTGCCGACGGTGAGACCCTGATGCAAAAGCTTCTGCAGCGGAAAAAGGTAGAACCTGACAATGGAAAATAGTCATTTCCGTTGCACCTATCGTGTACTGTATGGAGATACAGATGCCGCAGCGGTTGTTTACAATGCCAACTACCTCCGTTTTTTTGAAATTGGCCGTACAGAACTGATGCGGGAAAAGGTCTGTTCCTACAAAGAAATTGAAAAACTCGGTATTGTCCTCCCTGTCACCGAATGCCATGTGCGCTTTAAGGCCTTTGCCCGCTATGACGACCTGCTTATTATTGAAACAAAGCTCACCGAGCTAAAGAAGGTTTCCTGTAAGTTCACCTATAAAATCCTCCGCAATGATGAAGAAAGCGGTAGAGAACAGCTTGTCGCCAAAGGCTACACCATTCATGCCGCAGTCAACTTCAAGGGCAAACTAACCCCCATCCCCGGTGAACTCATCCAGGGGCTGCAGAAACTGCTCCCGGACATTCCCTGAAAAAGAATAGCCCCCTATCCACATTAACAAACATTTTTATCTTGACATTCTCCAGCAACCCGCTTATATTCTTTCCTCGCAACGCGGGGTGGAGCAGTCTGGTAGCTCGTCGGGCTCATAACCCGAAGGTCATAGGTTCAAATCCTTTCCCCGCTACCAAATATATAAAGGACTTACAGAATTTTTCTGTAAGTCCTTTTTTTTGTTTGAAATTATGTGTACGTTCAATGTGGATTACAATTATAGCCCGCGCTCGAGGTTTGAAACTAAAATTGCAGTTTTAAAAACAGGATGAGACACTGACTTAAACCCAGTTTTCCATGTTGGATCAGGTTGTGGCTATGCTCTGAGATGATGGGGTTGGAGAGGCCGATCAGTCTCGGTGGATTGCGTATATTTTGGAGTGTGAGAATTCTATCAACTCTCCCTGATCAATAATTAATTCCATATCACCCGGGGGGCCTTTATAGACATGCTGTGTTGCTGCCCCATGATATATGTTACCGAAAT
>JAOZKX010000258.1 GCA_029935135.1 Desulfocapsa sp. | reverse complement strand
GCCCCTAATGCCCAGCAGTTCAATCAACGCGCCATGGCTGGTGATTACGACCTTATCTGGACATGCAACACCTGCTTTATACAAACAAGAAAAAAAATCTCCTACAATGCCATTGCCAGCGGCTACCCTTCCTTTCAAGGCGGAGTGATTGTCCGTAAAGACAGCAACATCAGTGAATTATCACAACTCAAAGGAAAAAGAATTGCAGCGATGAGTAAAGTCTCTTACGCCGGACACAAATTCTTCAAAAAGAAAATGGACGATATCGGTTATAATGCCGGGATTGATTATTCCATTAAATTTGTAGGGAAGCTTGACTCCATTATCTTCAGCGTTGCTGGCAGACAGTATGATGCGGGGATTATCCGTCTTGATGCCCTCAACAGCAGCAAGTTCAAACAGATACGCAATCAATTTTCTGTTCTTGCAACTTCAATCGATATTCCCCAATTTCCCTTTGCCCTTAAACCGGACACGGCCCCTTACCTGGTGGAACAGATAATGACGGCACTCACTGGTATCAACCAGGAAACTGCCATTGGCAGTTCAATTCTTAAAAGCCTGAGAATCAAGGGTATTACAAGCTGTGACAATACAAAATATGAAGAATTCAGCAGGAAAATGCTAGAGACATCAGCAGAAACACAAAGGAACACGCAATAATGATCTCCCTTCGACTACGCAGCCATGTCATCATCTATCTCAGTCTTATCACCCTGGCTTTGTCACTGGTCTTTATCTATCTCTCCACCAGTCGTTTTTCCCAACAGGCACTTAGCAGCCTGAACGAATATGGCGAAGCCATGGCGCTTGACAGTGCCATTATTTCCACTGATTTTTTTCTCACTGAAGATTATGCATCCATGCAGCAGTTTGTTGAAGATTTTGTTGATCGTCCAAGGGTCAGTATGGTCTGCATCTCCGACCCCCTCGGCAATATCATAACCTCCTCTGACATGACAATGATTGGTCAGAATTTTATAGCAACGGACAAAGAATGGAAGGCATCAGCGGAAGAAACAGTCAAAACCATGCCCGGCGATAAGGATTCAAAACTGATTGTCATAACTCCCATTCGTATGGACGCCCTGCATCTTGGTTTTGCAAGGGTTGCCATCTCCATGGCCGGAGTAAACAATGCCATTGCTGCCAGCGAACGCCAGGGACTGCTTATCGGCTTGACGGCGTGGGTACTAACTGTGCTTCTGGGTGTTTATTTTGCCGGGATGTTAAGCAAGCCGATGCGCCTCCTCTCGGCCCAGACAAAACGCATCCAAAAAGGTGACTTCAGCTCCACAGATATTGTTGGACAACAGGTACAGGAACTGGGTGATTTTTCCAACACCCTGAATGTCATGGCAAAAGCCATTGGCAGACGGGAAGGTGCCCTGCAGGAAATGGTCACCCATCTGGACAACCTCCCCTCTCCGGTATTTTCCGTAGACCCTCAGTTTCGGATAACCTATATGAACCCAATAGCTGCAGAACTGACAGGACTCAGTGCAGAACAGTGCATCGGACACAAATGTGCAGATCTCTTTAATACTGCCGTCTGCGACACCGACCAATGTCCCATGCGGCAGGCCATGGAACAGGATCAGGTCATTTATGGAAAAACCACCAGGGTTCACAACAGTGAAATCCAGTTTATAAAATACACATCTGTCGCCTTTCGCGACAAAGATGGTGCAATAACAGGCGGTCTTGAGACATTCACCGACATTACCGAACTGCAGCAAACACTTGCAGAAAGTGAAAAACAAAACCGCCTGCGCACGGCTCAAGTCAGCATCAGTGATCAATTGCGTGGCGAGCAGGATGAGACGACACTATGCAATACGCTCCTCAGCCAACTGGCTCAACATATCTCCTTTCAGATCGGTACCCTCTACCTGGCAAGAAAGAACGATCAATTACACCTTGCAGCCAGCTACGCAGGAACTCACAGTATCAGTCCGCCATTGTCCTTTCGATTTGGTGAAGGAATTACCGGGCAGACCGCCAGGGAAAAACAACAGATTATGATCAGCCAGATTCCAGAAGATTATTTTCCTGTTTTTTCCGCCTCGGGCAAGGGATTGCCTGGATACATTCTGGCCCACCCCATCATTTACGAAGGTATTGTCCTTGGTGTTATCGAACTGGGATCCTTTAATGAATTCGATGATTTCAGCCTGGAATTGCTGAATCAGGTCCTTGAAAATGCAGCCATTGGCATCAATATGGCACAGTCAAGACAACGGGTTAATCTATTACTGGAACAGACCAGACAACAGACTGAAGAACTACAGTCCCAACGGGAAGAACTGCAGGCCAGCAACGAGGAGTTACGGGAACAGACCGATATTCTCCAAAAATCAGAAGAGCAGCTGCAGCAGCAGGCTGAAGAGCTGCAATCCCAACGAGAAGAACTGCAGGTCACCAATGAGGAGTTAGCAGAGCGGACTCAAAATCTTGAAACAGAACAAGATAAAGTAAATGAGAAGAATGCAATTCTTGCCCGACAGCGCAATGAATTGCTGCAAAAAACTGAACAGCTGGAGACTTCAAGCCGCTACAAGTCTGAGTTTCTAGCCAACATGTCCCATGAACTGCGAACACCACTTAATTCAATTCTTATTCTCTCTCAACTCTTTGCAAGCAATAAAGAGCACAACCTCAGTGAAAAACAGATCGAATTTGCCCAGACCATCAACAATTCCGGCTCAGAACTGCTCAAACTGATCAACGAAGTTCTTGACCTTGCAAAGGTTGAAGCTGGTCGGGTACAACTGGATATCTCTCCTTTAAATCTGCATAGTTTCCTCAAGGATATGGACCAGGCATTTTCACCCGTTGCAAATGACCGAGGAGTGCGTTTTGTCACCAGCATAGGTGACAATGTCCCTGCCATCATCACCACTGACGCTCAGAAAATGCTGCAGATTATAAAGAATCTTCTCTCTAACGGCATTAAATTTACTGAGAAAGGTGAGGTGCAGCTGGCCATCAATCGTCCCAGTGCAGAAATGGACTGCGCCGACCTCCACTCCCAGGAATGTATTGCCATCAGCATAACCGACAGCGGCATTGGCATCGCTCCTGACAAACAGGAAAGTATTTTTGAGGCATTTCAACAGGTCGACGGCTCAATCAGTCGTAGATATGGCGGTACTGGTCTCGGACTTTCCATTGCCAGGGAATTTGCCGGGCTGCTCGGTGGTTCGATTCAGCTGAGCAGTCAGATTGACCACGGCTCCACATTTACCCTCCTGCTGCCAGAGTCGCTAGGCTCCCAAACCGAGCAACAGGTCAAACAAACCGCTCCTGTCAGTCAGCAAAAAGAACCTGCACCTGCAAAGATTGAAACAACCAGGACTCCAGAACGAGCTACCATGCAAGAGGTTGCGGATGACCGCAATGAACTCACCGATTCCGACAAGATACTGCTTATCATTGAGGATGATCCCGCCTTTACCAAGGTATTGAGTGACCTTGCCCATGAACGCGGTTTTAAATGTATCCTGGCCAATGATGGTGAAAGTGGGATCCATTATGCTGATTTCTATCAACCCGGAGCCATTATTCTTGATATTGGTCTCCCCGGTATGGATGGATGGCAGGTGCTGGACACACTCAGAAAGAATCCAAAAACCAGTCATATTCCGGTGCATTTCATGTCCGCTGCCGACAAATCCAGAAAGGCCAGAGAAAAAGGGGCTGTTGGATACCTGGTAAAACCAGTCAGTGTTGAAAAAGTACACGAGACCCTTGAACTACTTGAGAAATCAATCGCATCCACGGTTAAAAAGCTGCTCATTGTAGAGGACCATAAAGACCAGCGGCAGAGTATGGAGGCATTAATCGGTGATCCCAATATCGACATCACTGGCGTTGCAAGCGGCAACGAAGCCTGGCAACTCCTGCAGAACAATTCTTTTGACTGTATGATTCTTGATCTGGGACTACCGGACATGGAGGGGTTCAAATTACTGCAGATGATCAATGACGACCACGCCCTGCAGAATATTCCCGTCATTATCTACACCGGACGCGAGTTAAGCCAGGAAGAAGAGAACAAATTACGCCCCTACAGTGATTCCATTATCATAAAGGGTATCCAATCACCGGAAAGATTACTT
>JAOZKX010000257.1 GCA_029935135.1 Desulfocapsa sp. | reverse complement strand
TTCTATCCCTATGCTGAGGCCCCCGGCGCCGGAAAAAAGTTCAATGGCTAAGGGGATGTTTGTACTCATGCGGTTTTCATCTACGAATTTTCGTTTTTTGATCTGGTGATCTGCTACACAGCAAAATAGCTCGCCTGGGGATGATGGACAACCAGTGCTGAGACACTGAGCTCTGGAACCATTTCAAATGAAGAGCTGAGCTCTACCCCGATCTCATTTGCCTGCAGCAGCGAGAAGAGTGGTTTCTGTAGTTCAAGATCCGGACAGGCAGAGTAACCAAAACTATAGCGCTGTCCTGATTTGTCTATGTTGAGTTCGTTACGCATAAGGGTGTGGGTGTACTGGGCCAGTGCCTCTGCTGTTTCCACACCAAATCCGTGCAGCAGCAGATACTCATGATACTTATCTGCTGCATAGAGTTTCTGGCACATTTCACCAAGGGTATTGCCAAGGGTGGCGATAAAGAATCCAACATAATCTTTCCCAGCTTCTCTGGTTCTGAAAAAATCGACCAGGCTTTTGCCAGGATTTTTCTGCTGTCTCGGCAAGGGGAAAAGAAAGTCCTTCCCTTCATGCTCAACAACAAGGGTCTCACCATTACGATAACAGGGAAACCAGCCATAGGATATTCTGGCGTCCAGTAAGTCTTCTGTAATGACTCGTTTGCGGATGATTTCAAATTCAGGGAGTACAGTGCTATCCAGTAAATCCTGATACTCGGTGTCATTCATCTTGCCCCGTTTATAACCCCAGCGTCCTCTGAAGAGGATCTGCTGGTTGAGGAGAGGGAGGAAATCGTCCGCATCGACAGTGATTATCTTTTTGCCGGTAAAGGGCGGCTGTGGAATGGACGGTAGCTGTTTGATCTCACTCTTCACTTTGACGCTGTCACTCTCTTTTACTGCTGCTTTGCTCGTCCAGCTGGTCGATTCCAGTGCTCCTTTTTCAAAGTCCTGGATGGCCTTGAGGCCGGAAAAGGCATCCCGGCAATAAATGACAGGACCATCATAGTGAGGGACACAATCATTGGCCACGAATTTTCTGGTGAGGGCGGCGCCGCCAAGGAGAATTGGGTGATTGATTCCAGCAGCCTTATATTTCTCCATGGAGGCCTGCATAATCATCGCTGATTTAACGAGCAGTCCGCTGAGGCAGATAATATCAATGTCTGAATCCGCCAGGACCTTTTCAATAATTGCCTCTGCGCTCACTTTAATGCCCAGATCAATAACCCGATAACCGTTGTTGCTGAGAATGATATTAACAAGATTCTTTCCAATATCGTGCACATCACCCTGGACAGTGGCCAGCAGCACACATGGTGCGCTGCTGCGATCATCCTTGTCCATAAATGGTTCCAGGATATCAACGGACTTACGCATTACCTCAGCTGATTGCAGGACAAAGGGGAGAAGCATTTCACCTGCACCGAAGAGTTCACCCACTTCACGCATGGCTGGTACCAGATGCTGATTGACGATTTCAAGGGGTGAGTAGTTGTCAAGGAGCATCCGCATGATATCGGTGAGATCCTGCTGGTTGCCCTGCATGATACGCTCTCTGATCTGCTGCTCTGGAGACAGTTCCGTCTTATCCTCTTTCTCTTCGTCTTCGACATGTTCTTCAAAGTATTTAATAAAGGCCATAAGGGGGGAGAGTTCGCCCTGTTGCCTGTCGTAGAGGAGGTCCATGGCAAGCTCACGGCTTGTTTCTTCAATGGATTCGAGGCTGACACAGTTGGTCGGGTCAATGATGACAGCATCAAGACCAGCCGCAACGGCTTCATGGAGAAAAACGGCATTGAGTACCCTTCGGGCCGGTGCAGGGAGGCCAAAAGAGATATTTGAGAGGCCGAGCAGGGTATGACAACCGGGGAGCTCGGCCTTGATGCGTTTTATGGTATTAAGTGTTTCAACGGCGGCCTGGACGAGATTCTCATCACCAGAGCCTATGGTGAAAGTGAGGGGATCAAAGAAGAGTGAATCGGCACTGATATTGTGTTTTTCAGTGACCAGCTGATAGATGCGTTTGGCAACAGCGAATTTTGTCTCACAGTCCATCGCCATACCCTGTTCATCAATGGTCAGTGCTGTGACACAGGCGCCATATTTTTTTACCAGGCTACAGATGGTGTCAAGGGTCTTGCCGCCATCTTCAAGGTTTATGGAGTTGACAATGGGCCTGCCTGGGTAGGCTGCGAGGGCCTTTTCAATGACAACAGCTGAGGTGGAATCAATCATCAGGGGTGCTTTTAAGGTCTTGCCGTACATCTGAATAAGGCGTACCAGATCTTTTTCTTCATCGCGACCGGCCCAAGCGGCATTGAGATCGACCACATGGGCGCCCAGTCGTTCCTGCTCAAGACCGACCTGCAGGCAACCCTCAAAATCATCAGCGATTAGGAGTTCTCTGAATTTTCTGGAGCCGGTTGGATTGGAGCGTTCACCAATAATAAGAGGGGCAGGGGTCTGTTTGATATCAACGGCCTGATAGAGGCTTGCAACCTGTACGAGTTTCATCCCAGCACCTCCTTTCGATCAGCAGGAACGGCGCCGGCCAGAGCCTTTACCAGTCCTTTGGTGTGGGTTGGAGAGGTACCGCAGCAGCCGCCCACAATGGAAACTCCTTTTTGAGTCACAAAGTCATACATATGTCGTCCATACTCTTCAGGGGTGAGCGGGTAGTGTGTTTTACCATCCACAACTTCAGGCATCCCTTGATTGGGAATACAGGAGATTCGCTTTTGCCAGTGTTTGCTTAAGTAATCAATATGAGGCTCCATATCCGTTGGCCCGGTGGCACAGTTCAGACCAAGGGAAAAGACAGGAAAGGGCGATATGGTGGCACAGACCGAGGCAATGTCACTGCCAACCAGCATGGTCCCCTGTCTCTCAAAGGTAACAGAGGAGAGAACAGGGAGATCAACCTGTAACTCATCCAACAGTTCAAAGCAGGCTACCAGGACCGTCTTGATTTGTAGTAAATCCTGACAGGTTTCGATAATTACGGCATCAATTCCAGCAGCAATAAGAGAACGCATCTGCTCAGTAACGGTTTCTGCCAGATCCTGAGGGGAAATGTGGCCAAGGATCGGCAGTTTGGTGGTCGGTCCGACAGATCCTGCAACATAACGGGGCTGCTCGGCAGTGGAAAATTGATCAGCAGCCTGTCGGGCAATCCTGACCGCAGCTGTGTTAATTTCATCGACTCTGTTTTCTAGGCCATATTCAGAGAGTACGACAGAAGAGGCCCCAAAGGTATTGGTTTCCACAACCATGGCCCCGGCCTGGAGAAAACTGTTGTGCAGGGCAAGGATGGTTTGCGGGCTGGTGATGTTGAGATATTCGTTGCAACCGTCAAGACCGTCCCATGCATCGGGGTCAATATCCATGGTCTGCAGGGTGGTGCCGCAGCCACCATCAAAAATCAGGAGAGGTTCTTTTATAAAGGTCATATTGGTCTTATCATTTTAAAAGGGAATAGTGATTTGTCGTTGTCAGTTTAAAAACTGCCAGCATAGTTTTGTTAATCAGACACTCATGCCTTATCATGAGAGAAATATCAATCTCTTTTTAGCCGGAAAATCGGATGGTCGCTTGATTTTTCTCTTCAGAAAACGGATACTCACTGTACAGAGTTCCAAACTTAGCATTCACTCAACAAATATAAGGGTCACCATCCACGCCTGTGTTTAAAAAAATATTCGATAATTCGCCCTATTCGTCCAAGACCATTGTCAGAGATCTTCTGATGGGATTGGTTCTTCTTGTCGTCGTGATCGGGGCAATCGCGGAAATTTTTTTTGCGGTGTATGCCGGTCGGCTGGCAGAGGCAAAATTAAATAAGGATGCCGACACATTAATTAACGAACTCTCCTCAATGTTATCTGTTCCACTGTACAACTTTGATAGCCAGAGTATCCAACACCTTGGTACGATATATTCGAAAATACCAGATCTTAAAGGGGTACGGGTCTTGGATGAGCAGGGAGAAATACTATTTGATACCATCAAAGAACAGAGTGCACGCTTTGAGCGGGAAAGAAACATACAGCATGAGGAGATGATGCTGGGCCGCGTCTCTTTGATTCTTTCCGATGAAATTTACAATAAACACAGGCGGCT
>JAOZKX010000256.1:3615-4124 GCA_029935135.1 Desulfocapsa sp. | reverse complement strand
ACCGGGCAGACCTCTAAAGCGTATTCAATGTGATGAATGTGGCGACTGGGTTCAGGACTGCAGGGATGTGGAAAAAGATGGAAAAAATCTTTGCCGTGGTTGTGCCAACGGGAAATATTATCAGCCTTTAACTTAATAGTATTATGATAACTTTACTTGATTATGGAGCCGGCAATGTTCGCAGCGTTCGTAATGCGATCAGAAAGCTCGGTTGCGAAGTGCAGGATGTAAAAACGACTGCTGATATATTAAATGCAGAACGATTGATATTCCCCGGTGTTGGAAGTTATGGTTCCGTTATGGAACGGTTACAGAGAGACGGCCATATTGAAGCCCTCATTGAAAGAATCCACTCAGACAAGCCTTTTCTTGGCATCTGTGTGGCTCTGCAGGCATTATTTGAGGGAAGTGAAGAATCACCAGGTGTAGCCGGTCTGTCCGTCTTAAAGGGCCAGGTTAAACGGTTTCAGGAAGGGAACCTGTCCGTTCCGCAGATCGGATGGAACGGA
>JAOZKX010000256.1:0-3605 GCA_029935135.1 Desulfocapsa sp. | reverse complement strand
AGTTAAGCAAATACAATGGAGAAAAGCTCTATTTTGTCCATTCCTATCGTGCCACCCTTGAAGAAAAGGATAAGGACTGGTTGTTAACCACCACTAATTACGGTGAAGAATTTGTCAGTGGGGTACAGCAGGGAAATGTTGCTGCTTTTCAATTTCATCCTGAAAAAAGTGGAACGATTGGCCTGCAGATACTTGAAAAATATCTTAGCGGCAGTGAGGTTGATAGTTTGACTGTTACTTCTCGACAGGCTGACAAAGAATACCCGGAAACACAGATTGCAAAACGAGTGATTGCCTGTCTCGACGTACGCAGTAACGATAATGGAGATCTGGTCGTCACAAAAGGTGATCAGTATGATGTGCGTGATGAAGGTGAGGTGAGGAATCTTGGTAAGCCTGTCGAACTGGCCAAGAGATATTATGAGGAAGGTGCAGATGAAATTACCTTTCTTAATATCACCGGATTTCGTGATTTTCCCATGCAGGATCAGCCTATGATCGAGGTGCTGGAGCGGACATCGGAACAGGTCTTTGTTCCCTTGACCATCGGTGGTGGAATTCGTGAATTCACTGACAGTAATGGTAAAGAGTACACCTCCCTTGATGTGGCGGCAGAATATTTCAGATCCGGGGCGGATAAAATATCCATTGGTTCCGATGCCTGTTATGCAGCTGAAGAATATTTGCAGACTGGTGAAAAAACCGGAAAAAGTTCCATTGAACAGATCTCTATTGTCTATGGGGCTCAGGCCGTAGTGATTTCTGTTGATCCGCGCAGGGTATATGTGAAAGATCCTGACAGCACCACTCATAATACCATAAAAACAGTCAATCCCGGACCAGATGGAGAAGATTACTGCTGGTACCAATGTACCGTTAAAGGTGGTCGTGAAGGACGAGATCTGGATGCTGTGCAACTGGCAGCAAGCTGTGAAGCGCTGGGTGCCGGTGAAATCCTATTGAATTGTATTGATAAGGATGGAACCAACTCCGGTTTTGATCATGAACTGATCAACCATGTGAAAGCAGCGGTCTCAATTCCTGTGATCGCCTCATCTGGAGCAGGCTCTGCGGCCCATTTTGTGGATGTGTTTCAGCATACCGATGCTGAGGCAGCTCTGGCAGCAGGAATTTTTCATCGTAGGGAAGTACCAATCTCTGAAGTTAAGCAGACACTGGCTGAGAGCGGGGTTGAAATACGCTGATTCTCTAAAAGCTGGAGGAATTGTTTGATAAAAAGGTCGCACAGAATAATATTCTGTGCGACCTTTTTTTATGAGAATATCAATTCTATTTTAGAATTTGGAGCCGTTCACCAGGAAATGAGCCGCAATGGAAGCAGCATAGCCAAGTGCTATAACCGGTGTCCACTTCAAGTGTGCTCCAAATGTATATTGGCCTCTTGCCTGTCCCATAAGGGCAACTCCAGCTGCAGAACCTATGGACAGGAGACTACCACCAACTCCGGCAGTAAGGGTGACCAGGAGCCACTGTCCCTGTGACATTTCAGGTAACATGGTGAGTACTGCAAACATTACAGGAATATTATCAACAATTGCAGAAAGGACACCCACTGTGATGTTAGCAGGAGTAGCCCCCCAGCTTTCATACATGATATGGGAGACCATCCCGAGATAGCCCATAAAGCCCAGACCTCCAACACAGAGGATCACTCCATAGAAGAAAAAGAGTGTATCCCATTCTGCCCTGGCCACATTCTTGAAAATATCAAAGGCAACGACATCACCAAGACGTTCGTCGGCCTTTTCAGGATCGTACAAAACACCTCTTTCAGCATATTTGTTATGCGTTTTTTTCAGATAGAACCCGAAGAGCTTCAAATAGGAGAGGCCCATCATCATTCCGGCCATGGGAGGCAGATGAAGGAAGTTGTGGAAACTGACAGCGGTGATAATGGTGAGAAGAAAAAGAAACATAACGATAATGCCGCCGCGTTTCATGGTCACAATCTCTCCATCCCCTTCAGGTTTACTTTTGGAAATTGCAAAACTCATAATCACCGCAGGAATAATCCAGTTCACAAGGGACGGGATAAACAGAGCAAAAAATTCACTAAATTGGACAATACCTTTCTGCCAGACCATGAGGGTTGTGATGTCGCCAAACGGACTGAAGGCCCCACCAGCATTTGCGGCTACGACTATATTGATACATGCCAGGGAGACGAATTTACCATTGTTCTTACCAAGTGCCATCACAACCGCACACATAAGCAGGGCGGTGGTCAGGTTATCAGCCACAGGGGATATAACAAAAGAGAGTGCTCCGGTAATCCAGAAAATCTGCCGGAAGTTAAGTCCGGCCCTGACGAGTTTTGAACGCAGGGTCTCAAAAACCAGTCGTTCTTCCATGGCATTGATGTATGTCATTGCAACAAGCAGAAAGAAAAAGAGTTCAGCGTATTCAAGGATATTATGACGCATGGCAATTTCTGCAGCATGTGGCAAATCATGACTGGCATATACGGCAGCTATCAGTATCCAGATAATACCAGCAGCAAGAAGAACAGGTTTTGACTTACGCAGGTGTGTTATTTCTTCAGCCATAACGAGTAAATAAGCAACACTGAAGAGCAGTAGGGAAATGTAGCCCACGGCATGACCTGTGAGGTCCAGTGTTTCAGTAGCAGCTCCAGATGCAAGGAGGCTGGCTGGAAAAAGAAACAGTAGTAGTGGTAACAGCTTTAAAATCCTGGAAAAACCTGTCATGAAATCCCCCGTAAAAAGAGTACGAAATGTGATGTTTTTTGTAGTAAGTGAAACTGTTCAGAGATGGAATTGTTGAAACATAATGGAACTATAGCATAAACGAGGATATTCGTTCAAGGGGAGTATCGAAAATATAAACAAAGCATAATGATGTGATATGAAGAATACGAAATTTATTGAGGAGGGGGCGGCCAGATATAAACACCGTCTATTTTTGGTGGGAGTATCGAACGAGTGGCATTTTGAGCAGGTGTTTTTCTGAAGGTATCGGAAGTACACCAGTTGTGACTTTTCTTTTTTCCAGAATATGGAACAGCCAGCTTGTTTTTTAACAAAATGGTTGCAAGGTCTTTGCCGTCAAATTCAATATCTGCGACTATTCGAAAATATTTTCCTCTGCCAATATTGTGAAGATTAATACACATGGCTTCTTTTAAGAGAGTGTGAACCATTTCCCGGGCTGCAATGGCTTTTTCTTTTTCAAGTTGGCAGGATGATTTTGATAATTCCGGAGTGTCTATTCCACGAAGCCTGACAACGATGTCTTTCCCGACGATATTGGGGGTGTCGGGGATATCAAAGGTGATTGAATCACCATCAAAGTTTTTCACATAAACGACATCTTGAAAGCCCTGGTCCTGGGGTGTTTTAGCTTGGGCTGAGTCGTAACCAATAAATATGGCAGCAAGAATAGAAATGTGAAGGATAAGGGCGAAGAGTTGTGTTGTGGATAGCAGGCACCCTTGAAGGTGTTTGAATATCATTGAGTTGATAGTTAACTGGATGCTGTAGGCTCCATTGCTAATATTGTGGGTTTGTTTCTTGTAAGCCAGGTTTTTTACTGGATACCAGGGCAGTATATCACTGGCTGTGGAC
>JAOZKX010000255.1 GCA_029935135.1 Desulfocapsa sp. | reverse complement strand
CAGCAAATATGGGGGCAGTAAAGAGGACAACCCTATCGACAAGTTTTTTTCTGAGAAAACTGCCGTGTACGATGGCCCCTCCTTCAACAAGAAGGGAACAAACGCCCATCCCCCCAAGCTTCTTTAAGACATCCCCCAAATCCAAACTGCTGTCCACATCGCATCTTACCGATTGCACAAGAACATTATCTATTTTGCGTAAGGCATTTTTCTTTTGTGGGTCTGCTGAAGGTCCACAAAAAATTAGGGTTGGAGATGCAGACTGTACATGAAGGACCTTGGCAGAAAGAGCTATTTGCAATGAACTATCAAGAATCACCCGCAGGGGGTCTCTCGTTTTTCTTCCAGACAAACGAGTAGTTAATGACGGATTGTCAGCCTCGATAGTGCCACGACCCACAAGAATTGCATCAAGGCTATTTCGCAATCCATGCACTTTTTTAGCACTGCAACTTCCTGTTATCTTACCGGATTGTCCATGTTGATAACTCATCTTTCCATCAAGGCTTATTCCTGCCTTCATAACAACAAATGGAAAACCAGTAGTAATATGTTTCAAAAAAGGCAGATTCAACTCTCTGCACTCCTTTTCCAGCACACCGCTTATTACATCAATACCATGATCTAGCAAATACTGGTTACCACTTCCGTCAACTAGTGGGTTGGGATCTTTCATACCCACAACAACCCGTTTAATACCAGCCTGTCTGATAGCGTGACTGCAGGGGGGCGTTCGTCCCGTGTGATTACACGGTTCTAATGTGACATAGATTGTTGCCCCAACCGACTGAGCACCGGCTTTTCTCAAGGCATGGACTTCAGCATGGGGAGTTCCAGCTTTTTTATGATATCCTCGACTAATAATAGTGCCATCCTGTACAACAACAGCACCAACACAGGGATTAGGCGAGGTTCTTCCAAGCCCCTTACGCGCCTCACGCAGAGCAAGGCGCATAAAGCGGATATCTTCAGGACTTTTCTTCAACTGTCAAATTATCTCTGGAATCAAGAAGACCTTTCAATTCATCCATAAATTCATTCACATCTTTAAACTGACGATACACAGAAGCAAAGCGAACATAGGCAACTTCATCAAGTTTGGGTAACTCATCAATCACCCACTCACCAATCACCTCTGCCGGGACTTCTTTAGAACCGTAATCCTGCAATTTTATTTCGATTTTATCAACAAACTCATCGATCTCGTCACAGCTAACAGGACGTTTTTCACAGGCCTTTTCCAGACCTATAACCATCTTTTTGCGATCCCATATTTCACGGCGACCATCTTTTTTAACAAGCATCGGCAACATAACTTCCAAACGCTCATAGGTGGTAAAGCGCTGATCACAGGAAAGACATGATCTTCGCCGTCGGGTTATGGTAGCTTCTTTATTGAGACGGGAATCGATAACCTTGTTGTCAAGATGACCGCAATAGGGACATTTCATAATGACTCCGAATAGGTATCAGCCCTTAACAATTGCTGAGAGAGGAAATTTATCACATAACGCGCGCACTTCCTCGCGAACTGCTGTCACTGTCTCTTCATTTCTCTGACCAATAACACGCTCAATCCAATTGGCAATCAATTGCATCTCAGGGATTTTCAGTCCTCTGGTCGTGACAGCAGGAGTTCCCACCCGCACGCCAGAAGTCACAAAACGCGGTTGCGAGTCAAATGGGATGGCATTTTTATTTACAGTGAGTCCTGCTTTCTCAAGAAGTTCTTCAGCCTCCTTGCCGGTGATATCCTTGCTGGACAAATCCAAAAGAATCAGATGGTTATCAGTTCCTCCGGAAACCAGCCTGAACCCTTTTGAGACTAGATTTTCACCAAGAGCACTTGCATTGCTGACAACCTGCTGCTGGTACTCTTTAAAAGACGCGAGACCAGCCTCTTTAAAACCAACTGCCTTGGCAGCAATCACATGGACCAGCGGTCCCCCCTGGATACCTGGAAAAATTTTAGAATTAATACTTTTTTCCCATTTACCTTTGGCAAGAATTAGCCCACCACGGGGTCCCCGCATGGTTTTGTGGGTGGTTGAGGTGACAAAATCAGCATAGGGTACCGGAGATGGATGCACACCACCTGCAATAAGACCAGCAATGTGGGCCATATCAACCATAAACAGAGCACCTATCTGATCGGCTATCTTACGAAAGCCTTCAAAATCAATAAATCTGGAATAGGCACTGGCACCTGCAACGATCATCTTTGGTCGATTTTCAAAGGCTATGCGTTCAACTTCTTCCATATTGATCTGTTCGGTTTTCTTATCAACACCATAGGAAATAAAGTTAAACAGTTGCCCTGAAAAATTCACCCCACTGCCATGGGTTAAATGCCCACCATGAGCCAGATCCATCCCCAACACCTTATCACCAGGTTTTAAGGTGGCAAAATAAACAGCCATATTGGCTTGCGACCCTGAATGTGGCTGTACATTGGCATATTCAGCACCGAATATTTCCTTTGCCCTGCTGATGGCAAGTGACTCAACTTCATCAGCATAATCACAGCCACCGTAATAGCGTTTTTTGGGATACCCTTCTGCATACTTATTGGTGAAAATAGAACCTTGTGCCTCAAGAATTGCTGCCGAAACGATGTTTTCAGAGGCAATCAGTTCGAGCTGACTATCCTGACGCTCATACTCACTATTAATAAATCCAAAGATATCCGAATCAGTATTATGCAGAGCTGCCATGCCCTTCCCCCTATCACTTCAATAATAAGTATAGATGATAAAAAAGCCGGCATACCCATAACGGTATGCCGGCCGATAAAATAGTGTCGATACGATACGCATTCCCAAGGCAAGCAGGGAAAGAGAAATCTTTTCCAGTACTCTAAAAAAGGCTCAAGAGCCCCATCAACAGTTTATAAGCTGCTAAACAGTTCAACACGGCGTTGATGCCTGCCACCCGCAAAAGGTGTACCCAACCAGGTACGAACTATTTCCTCTGCAACGCCGGCTCCGGTCACCCGTTCTCCCATACAGAGAATATTGGCATCATTATGTTCACGACTCATACGAGCAGTATACTGTTCACTGCAAAGAGCTGCCCGAATAGAACCATGTTTATTGGCAGCCATGGACATACCAATACCTGTACCACAGATGAGGATTCCCTTTTCAGCATCACCCCTGCTGACCTTTCCACAAACATTATCCGCAAATTGTGGATAATCAACAGACTCACCGTCAAAGCAACCGACATCATCGACATCATGGCCTAGTTTCTGAAGGAGAGCGACAACAACAACTTTTAAAGAAAATCCACCATGATCCGATCCAATTGCGACTTTCATCTCACTCCCCTGTTCTTCAGACTCTTAAAAGAGTTAACCGTCAAAGCGTTTCATAATAATAACACCATTTGTCCCACCAAAGCCAAACGAGTTAGACAGTGCGGCCCGAATTTCCATCTTTCTGGCCGTATGCGGCACATAGTCAAGATCACATTCCGGACTCGGTGCATCAAGATTAATGGTGGGCGGAGCAATCTGGTCTTTAATACTGTACGCTGTAAAAGCTGCTTCAATACCACCAGCAGCTCCAAGCATATGACCGGTCATTGATTTTGTTGAGCTGATGGCAAGCGTCGCTGCATGATCTCCAAAGACTGTTTTAATGGCCTGAGTTTCCCCTCGATCATTTAAGGGAGTTGATGTTCCATGGGCATTGATGTAATCAATATCTTCAGGAACCATCCCCGCATCACGCAATGCCATCTGCATGCAACGAACAGCACCTTCCCCGTTTTCAGGGGGAGCTGCAATATGATACGCATCACTTGTTGCACCAAAACCGATCAGTTCAGCATATATATCGGCTCCCCTGGCCAGGGCATGCTCTAATTCCTCAACCACCAGCATTCCAGATCCTTCAGCCATGACAAAACCATCACGATCCTTATCGAATGGACGGGATGCCCGGGTGGGATCATCATTTCTGGTGGACAGTGCCTTCATAGAGGCAAAACCGCCAACCCCAAGAGGACAGACAACGGATTCCGTTCCACCAGTCACAACAACATCACTGTCGCCATAAACAATGGACCGATACGCCTCACCAACCGCATGTGTTCCAGCCGCACAGGCTGTGGAAAGTGCCAGGTTGGT
>JAOZKX010000254.1 GCA_029935135.1 Desulfocapsa sp. | reverse complement strand
CCTGGGCACCGGCTGGCTGAGCTGACATAAGAATAATGAGTTCGTGTACTTTCTCTTCCAGTGAAAAATGGGTTTCCTCGAGCTGCAGTTTACCGGCTTCAATCTTTGAGAAATCAAGGATGCTGTTAATGACTGCCAGGAGCCGGTCTGTTGAGGTGTTGACCATTTGCAGGCGGGAGCGCTGTTCTTTAGAAAGATCACTGTCGAGAAGCAGGTTGGTCATTCCTATAATACCATTCATTGGAGTCCGAATCTCATGACTCATATTGGCCAGGAATTCACTTTTGGCCTTGTTGGCATTTTCTGCCTCTTCTTTGGCCTGAATAAGAGATCGCTCCGTCTTCTTCCGTTGTTCAATCTCTGCTGCCATCTGAGTTGTGATCTCTTTTTCTTTTGTTTTTGCAATAAGATTAACAGCGATGAGATAACTGAGTAAGAGGGACAGGGAGAGAATTGAAAGAACTATCGGATAGATAGCTTGTTTTTTGACAAGGCTGTAGAGTTTCCAGTTGGGAAGGCCGATGCTGTTTGCCGTTACAAGGTAGGTAGTGTCATTCAGACGAACTTCCTGTTTTGTAAGGTCAATGGGGAGGGCGGGGAGGAGACTGTTGCCAAATTGTCTGCTGTTTATGATCTCTTTTTTGACGGAGAATGGCAGGTATTTTCCTGCATGAAAAAGCCATTTTTCGCTGCCTGCGGATGTGGCAAAGACAATATCCGTGTCAGAGACAAGAAGGGAGATTTCCGGAATGGATTGGTTGAGGATTTCTGAAATTTCTTCTATTCCAGATTTAATGACCACAACCCCGGCAACCTCCCCACTACAATCTTTGATGGGAGAACTGAAATAGAGACCTCGTTTGTTTGTTGTTACGCCAAGTGCAGGATAACATAGGCTTTTACCCTGTATGGCGGTGGTGAAATAGGGTCTGAACTGATAGTTGTTGCCGCGAAGTCCCGTTTCACTCTGTCCACTCGGTGTGGAGGCAGTGACCATACCCTCTCTATTCATAACATAGACAATGGCAGCTGAAAGGACATCGCGAACTGCTGTCAGTTCTGCTGTCAGTAAGTCGTAGTGTACAGACCGTTCTTCTAGGGCACTGAGGAGAACATCTGGTTGTTTGCTCAGTTCGTTAGCGGCAGTAGTGAATTTCTTCGTGAGAAAAAAATTGATTTGGGAAGCAGTGAGGGAGGTGTGCTGGGTATGGCTGTTCAAGAAAAGTAAGTTTTGTCCTTTGATACCGAGGAAGACAAGGAGAGCAGAAAAAATAATGCAGTTGAGAAGCAGAAGCAGCAGCTGTTTTTTTAGATCATTATTGTCCGGGGGAGCAATCGTTGAATTTGCCATACCATATTGGCCATTGGAATTTTATCTTTCTCGTACATATCTTTCAAGGCAGACTTCAGAGTATCTGTAAAGCATATCGTGTATGAATTCTTTTTGTCAATGAATACGATTCCCCAGTGGCAAAGGAATAAAAAAAGGGAGAACCTGTATGGGTCCTCCCTGAATGGAAACGCGAAAGAAATGCGGTATAAGACTGCTGTCTGCTTATTTTAGAATTTTACTGATATTGCCCATGTTTTTTACCGCATCCACTTTATCTTTTACAGCCGCAACCTCTTTTATTCCCGGTACATCATCAAGTATGTTTTTGCCGCCTTCTTCGATATCACCTATTCCCTTTTTAAAAGAAGAAATGGCCTTACCAAGACCCGATCCCAGCTCAGGTAGTTTTTTACCTCCAAAGACAAGTACAGCAATGCCTAAGATTACGATAAGTTCTGGTGTTCCAAGTCCGAACATGGTCTCCTCCTGTCAGGAAAGTAGCAACGAGAGTGTTGGCTGGTCAAGTTGCAGAATCATTTTTTGATTCATCGTCAATTGTTTTTGCCTCTTCTTTCTTCGTGGCATCTTTGAAATTCTTAATACCTTTACCAATTCCTGATCCGATTTCAGGCAGTTTACCCGCCCCGAAAATAATAACGATGATGACCAGAATAACAACCAGTTCCGGCATACCAAGTCCAAACATAACAGCCCTCTATAATGTAAGTTGATAACCCATAGTAATAAAAAACCTAACAGCATTGTTAAATGTAGAGCAGTCAGGGCAGAAAGTCAATCTTTTCCATATTGAGCAACGGTCTGAGCAATCTTTCTCATTTGTTGCAGAATCCTGTCTTCATCAAGTGTGAGGAGTGTACGGTTTTCCATAACGAGCCTTCCATTAATAACTGAATGCACTACATCTGCCCCCCGTGCAGCATAAACAAGATGGGACGGGATATTATAGAGAGGGGTGAGGTGCGGTTGATTCATATTGAGAACGATCATATCCGCCTTCTTTCCAACAGCAAGGGTTCCGATGCTGCTGGAACTCGAGAGTGCCTTTGCACCACCCTGGGTTGCAGCATGGAGTGTCTGTTCTGCACCCATGGCGGTGGGGTCCATGCGGGCAGCTTTGTGGACCTTGGCTACGGTATTCATCTCTCCAAACATATCCACATCATTGTTGGATGCAGCACCATCAGTGCCAATGGAGGTGTTGATTCCGGCCTCAATCATCTTGACTATTGGTGCTGTACCGGAGGCAAGTTTCATATTTGATTCCTGACAGTGGGAAACATTGACCCGGCGTTCGGCCAGGAGTTTTATTTCTGCATCATTGACCATAACACAGTGAGCGGCGAGTGTTTTGTCCGTGAGCAGTCCCAGGTTCTCCAGATGTTCAACGGGGCTGCAGTTGTATCGTTCCTGACAACTATCAAGTTCCGCCTGGTTTTCTGAAAGGTGAATAACGAAGAGACTGTTGTGGTCTGCTGCCACCTGTCCTAGTCTGCTGAGCAGTTGCGGCGAACAGGTGTAGACCGCATGGGGATCCGCAGTGATAGTAATAAGAGGGTGGTCAGTATAGTGCTGGAATAATTCGGCAGTATAGGAAAAGCCGTTTTCCAGCTCTCCATAGCAGGGGGAGGGAAAATCGTACAGGACTTCACCGATCCAGGCCCGCATTCCTGAAGTTTCTGTCGCTTTGGCAACTTCTTTGGAAAAAAGATACATATCACAGAAACTGGTGGTCCCCGATTTAATCATCTCGGCCAGGGAAAGCAGAGTGGACTGGTAGATCATTTCCGCCGTCCAGCGTGTTTCCACCGGAAAGATATGCTTTTCCAGCCAGGTCATAAGGGGGAGATCGTCAGCAAGCCCGCGAAAACATGCCATGGGTGCATGGGTGTGGGTGTTGATCAGTCCAGGCATGATAAGGCCATGGTCGGTGTGTAGATACTCTGTTGCTGTATATCGTTCGAGTATTTCTTCTTTTTTACCCATGGCAACAATGGTATCGCCAGTGATGGCAACAGCAGCATCGGAGAGCATATTACTCTGTTGGGAATCGGGAAGAAGGTAGCTGCCGGAAAGGATAAAGTCAGTGTGTTGTTGTGTCATGTTGAGAGAGAGTGAAAGAGAAGTGAATACAACACGGGGCAGTGTTGAATTACAGTTTTTTGCAGTTACGCTGATAATGCAAAATAAATAAACCAGCTAAGCCATATATGGCTTAGCTGGCTGCTGAAAATTACCACTGAGAAGGGTGGCAGAATGGACAATTCAAAATGACTGAGTTGCCCAACCCGGGTTTAGTCGGCCTCCCAGAAGTCCTCTTTTTCTGCGCCGCATTTGGGACAGACCCAATCTGCTGGAACTTTTTCCCAAGGGGTATCAGGGTCAACCCCGTGCTCATAATCACCTTCTTCCGGGTCGTAAATATAGCCACAAGGGCATTCCCATTTTTGCATAATTTGTCTCCTGTTGTTTGAGGTGAACGACTAGGGGGGAAACTTTGCAGTTTCTGCTTCCTCCCCATTTTATTGAATTTTACGGGATACAGATGCTTCAGACATTCCCGGCAGTATTAATTTCTGACACACCACACAGCCAAAGTAACTGTTGCCTTCTGGGCATTGTAAATTCTACCCTCCGTTAAAGATACAAACCAGGCCTGGGTGTTGTCAGGGGCAAATGTTGTAGAGGTCCAGAAAGAGGCAATTCCTGTATCTGTAAACGGGTGGCCGGTTGGTAAGGCTGGGCTACTTGTCTCTCTGGAGAGAAGGGACGAAAGCTCATTGACATTGGGCAGCCGCCAG
>JAOZKX010000253.1 GCA_029935135.1 Desulfocapsa sp. | reverse complement strand
GCAAGTTTTTTTTACCACATCCTGATTAGTAAAAATGAATTTCTCCTGACTTTCCTTGTTATTTCAAAAAAAATACTTACTTTCTTGCCATTCTTGGATAAAGTTGCTTAATTCAAAGAATCAATTCATTTTTAACAAGTAGATAGATAATCTTATGACACAGGGTACCTTCCTTTTTCTTGGTGATTCACTTGTTGCTGATTTCAACTGGCAGGAGCGAATGCACCATTTTAAGATCCTCAATTACGGTGTTCCGGGAGAAACCGCCCAGGGACTCCTGGACAGAATTCCTTCTATCACGGAATCTGTTGAATCACCCGAAATAGTCATGCTTATGATTGGTACCAATAATCTGATTATTGAAGATTACCATTATCTGGATACTCTGCAGAAAATTATTGTTCAGCTAACATCACATTATCCCACGACGGACATTATCACGAACAGCCTCTTTCCCTTCCAGATTCCCTGGCTTGACCACAAAGCCCTGGAGGATATCAACTCTCAAGTTGAAACACTGACCATGAGAACAGGCTGCTGTTATCTTGATATGTTTTCCAAATTCAAGGCAGATTCTGATTATTTCCAGAGAGATGGGGTGCATCTTACCCCGAAGGCTTACGATCTTTGGTCGAAATCTATTCTTGAATTCGTCTCTTTTCTCGTCGAAGACGACTAAAAAACTAATAAAAAGTATTTTTCACATTTCTATTTACAAAAGGACAACAAAACGATGAAAAAGCATTTCTCAAAAGGCGTCGTAATCGCTCTTATTCTCACCTTCACTGCCTGTAGCAGTAATGGACAGGACAGCAAAAGTGAAGAAAAGACTACTCAGGCAAACAAACCCACCCCAACTGCTGCAACTGCACCGCATGCTGCCGCCCAAGGTGAGCTAAAAGGAAAAATCCTTGAATCCATGAACAGTGGTGGTTACACCTATATACAACTGGACACTGGCGCTGCTCAACCCTGGATCGCAATTCCTGCAAGCAATGTAAAGGTTGGTGATGAGGTCAGCTGTGCCCCCGGAATGGTCATGACAAATTTCACCAGCAAGACCCTCAATAAAACCTTTGATACCATCATTTTTTCTGCCGGTCTGGTTGGAGGAGCGAGTGCAGGATCCAAAGGTGGCATGGCCAATCCTCACAAAGCACCGCAGAATGCGGATGACTCCTTTGCAAATGCGGTCAAAGCTGAAGGGGGACAACCTGTTGCACAGCAGCAGCCTCAAGCAGGTTCCGGCGGCAGCCTGGGAGCAATGGCTCCTTTTAGCGAAGTGACTGTGGAAAAAGCCAGTGGAGAAAATGGCTACACCATTGAAGAGGTATTTACCAAGACAACGGATCTTGACGGAAAAACCGTACGTATCCAGGGAAAAGTCGTAAAGTTCAGCCCAATGATCATGGGACGCAACTGGATTCATCTGCAGGATGGAACCGGCGACCCAATGAGCAACACTCATGATCTGGTTGTTACAACCTCTGAAACCATCGAACCTGACACTGTCATTACCATAGAAGGTGTTCTGGCAGCGAATAAGGATTTTGGTGCGGGCTATAAATATGTCGCCATTGTTGAAGAGGCAAAAACAGTTCAATAACCACTGACCATTCTATTGGAGGACAGCGTGCGTATTGCAATAATCGGCCCCGGCGCATTAGGTTGCCTTTTTGCCGCCAAGCTGCAGTCCTCTACCAATGAGCAGGATGAGATCCTGCTCATTGATCATAGAGAAGAACGGGCCGAACAACTGAACAAACAGAAAATTCTCCTTGAATCAGGAACTGACAGTAACAGGTATCCTGTTACTGTCAGTTCCTCTCCTACTGCTCTTGCTCCTGTGGATATACTCCTTTGCTGCGTTAAGTCATATCAACTACCATCCAGTCTCGAATTTATTGCTCCCCTGCTCACTCCCCGTGCCCTGCTTGTTTTTTTTCAAAATGGCATTTCGCACCTCAAATATAGTGAGCAGAACACCTTCGGGGCAACAGTTGCCTATGCCGCAACCTCTGAAGGAGCAACACGCCTAGCATCCGGCCATATCCGACACGCCGGAACAGGTCATACAAGTCTTGGCTACCTCAGCCCTGCTGCAGATAGTGATAACAGACAACTGCAACGCCTCCAGCAGAAACTGGAAGCTGCCGGGTTTGCAAGTTCCATAAGCGACAATATAGCAGAAAAACTCTGGGAAAAACTCTTTGTCAATGTCGGGATTAATGGCCTGACCGCAATGTACAATCGTACCAATGGTCAGCTGCTGACATCCTGCGCCGCACGGGGGAAATTAAAAAAGCTGGTGAGAGAAGCGGAGAGTGTTGCCCACGCAATAGGTATGAGACAGGAAAATGATCCGGTTCTGGCAACACTTGCGGTGTGCAAGCGCACGGCCAGAAATATATCCTCCATGCTTCAAGATATCCGCAATAAGCGCCCCACTGAAATCGATGCTATTAACGGTGCTATCAGCCGCCTGGGAAGAGCAAACGGAATCCCAACCCCTGTGAACGATGAACTCATCGCCCAAATTAAAAAAATCGAAGCACAATACCAATGAATATACAGAGCAACGAAATAGGATTTGATCTTGACGGAGTGATTGCAGATATAGGTGAGGCCTTTATTCGCCTGGCCTGCGAAGAATTTGACTACTGTTCTTTTCGCCTGGAAGAGATCACCAGTTTTCAGGTAGAGGAGTGTCTGGATATTGATCTAAAAAAAGTGGAACAGATTTTTCAAGCGATCCTCACCGATTCCATCGGCACTGGACTGCAGCCTCTTTCAGGAGCAGTGGATGTTATCAACAGCATGGCTGCAGAATCTTCGGTTACCATCATTACCGCCCGTCCCATTGGGGAACCTGTTGAAGATTGGCTCCGTCACCACTTTCCGGCAACGACCTGTAAGAAGATAAATCTTGTGGCCATGGGAGACCATGACGATAAGGCCCGATATATCCAGGAACACAAACTCAATTATTTTGTGGATGACAGAATAGCTACCTGTCTGCAGCTGGCTGAACAGGGAATCACCCCCATCCTTTACAACCAGCCATGGAACCCGAAAAAACACAATCTGGCAAATGTAAACAGCTGGCAGGAAATAGAAGAATATATATTCCGCTGAAACCGGAACTCTCAACAATAGCCCCTGAACCTGAGCAACCATTATGCAATGTCCCCACTGCAAGAAAACAGTCACCGTCTATAAAAATCCCGTTCCAACTGTTGATATTATTATTGAAGTTGACGAAGAAATCGTCCTTATAAAACGAAAAAACCCACCCCATGGATGGGCATTACCAGGCGGCTTTGTTGACTACGGAGAATCCTACGAGACAGCGGCGGCAAGAGAAGCCGAGGAGGAGACGGGAACTCTGGTAAAAAACCTGCAGCAATTCAGAACATACTCAGATCCGGACCGTGACCCCAGACAACACACAGCATCAACAATATTTATAGCCCAGGCTGACACCCAACCGGTAGCTGGAGATGACGCAGCAGAAGCCAGGTTGTTTACAGAAAACAACCTGCCCCAACTGGTTTTTGATCACGCAAAAATAGTCTCAGATTATTTCGAATTCAAAAAAACGCAACACCCAACACCTAAAACCTAGCGCCCAAAACCCATCTTTAAAAAATCATCTTCAATATCCAGAAGACAAATGCTCCCATACCTAGGGAGCCGTATATCATCAGTCAGGGTATGCAGTCACTGCCATATTTTTTGGCAATAAAGGCAAATGTGCCGATTCCTGCAACTCCTGCAACGAGAAGGAGAAGTAGATCTTTCATTCCCCTTATTTCCTTCCCGGTACAGTCATTCTTTTGCGCAGACGAATGGATTTTGGTGTTACTTCTACCAATTCATCATCATTGATGTAGGCGATACAATCTTCCAGGGTCATCTCAGCTGGAGGAGTCAAAACAACTGCCTCATCGGAACCAGATGCCCGCATATTGGTCAGCTTCTTCCCCTTGGCAGGATTCACCACCAGATCAGAAGGCCGACTGCACTCACCTACAATCTGTCCTTTGTACAATGGAGCCCCCGGAGCGACAAACAACTTGCCCCGATCCTGCAGATTAAAGAGTGCGTACGCCACCGCAGTACAGGGTTCCATTACGGTAAGAACACCATTAACC
>JAOZKX010000252.1 GCA_029935135.1 Desulfocapsa sp. | reverse complement strand
TCAGGAGGTGATGAACCTCTATAAAACGTATAAGGTGAATCCCCTCGGTGGTTGTCTGCCCATGGTGCTGCAGATTCCTGTTTTCTTTGCCTTGTATAAGGTGCTGCTCATGTGTATTGAGCTACGCCATGCTCCGTTTATGCTTTGGATGAATGATCTTTCTGCACCTGATCGTCTGCCCATAGGGATAGATATTCCATATGTGGGCGGTATTCCGGTGCTGACCCTGCTGATGGGTGGTTCCATGTTTCTGCAGCAGAAAATGACACCGACCACAGCAGATCCTACCCAGGCAAAGATTATGATGTTTTTGCCTATTCTTTTCACATTTATGTTTGTTAATTTTGCATCCGGTCTGGTTCTGTACTGGTTTGTCAATAATCTGCTTGCCATCTTGCAGCAGCAGTTGATCAATCGTCAGAAATTATAAGTTCAGATAAGTTGCAATGTAATTGTATCAACACAGGGGGTTGTTCTCTATTCCTTGTGTTGACATCTCCGTGAGGAAGTCGAATGTCTTCAGGAAAGAAAGATTTTTTTGGTAAAGAAGTAACTGATGCCATTAAGGCAGCCTGTAAAAAAATGCAGGTTCCCCAGGAAGAGCTTGATATCGAAGTTGTGGAAACAGGCTCCATGGGTATCTTTGGTTTGATTCGTAAAAAAGCTCATATCAGGGTGTTTGTAAAGTCCGTCGATGAGGAATTTGATGTTGAGACTCCGGTCAAGGCGACGGCAACAGAGAAGCCTGAAGCTGAACCAGGATCAGTTCCTGAAGAAACTGCAGTTGCTGATGTTCCACCTGCAAAAGTGAAAGCAGAGGAAAAAACGGCACCTCCTGAAAAAAAGGCAGAGAAGAAGAACCGACCGCAACCGGAACCTAAGCCAACAACTCCTATTCAGCCGGAATCCATCGAGATTGTCAGAGTTCAGCTTACTGATATTCTCGCTTTAATGGGATTCCCCTCCACAGTTACTGCAGAGCTTGACGGTGGAACGGTACGATGCCAGGTGAATGGTGATCACGAGGAAGCCCTTACTGGTCAAGATGGAAAGATCATTGACTCTCTCCAGTATCTTCTGCGTAAGATGATTGCCAGAAAAGTTGAAGAAAAGGTACGACTTTCCATTGATGTCGGGGAATACCGGGAACGCCGTAAAGTCGAATTGATGGAACGGGCAAAAGAGCTCGCAGCCCTTGTCAAAGAAGATGGGAAGACCCAGGCCATACCACCACTCAACCCATCGGAGAGACGTGTCGTCCATGTGGCTTTGCAGGATGATAAAGATATCCGCTCACGCAGTGTTGGTGACGGCTTGTTTAAGAAAATTCTGATATATAAGCCAGGAAAAGGGAAAAAGCCTGCCAGCAAGCGTGGTGGTAAAGGCAAGCGGGGTAAGGGAGGCACAAAGAAAAAGCAGGAGAGCAGTGACTCCTGAAAGTACTATAGCGGCAATCTCAACACCACCCGGTGCTGGCGGTATTGGGATAATCCGTATGAGTGGAGCACAGTCGCTCACTCATCTGCAAACTGTTTTCCGTCCCTTAGATTCGCACTGTCCCTATGACAGTCACCGTCTCTACTATGGGAATATTGTCCATCCCAGCACAGCAAAAATACTCGACGAGGTGCTTGCCGTATATATGGCAGCACCCAAAACCTATACCCGTGAAGATGTGGTGGAAATCCATTGCCACGGGAATTTTCTTGTCCTACAGTCCATCCTTGAACTGCTCCTCTCCCTTGGGGTTCGCCTGGCAGATGCCGGTGAATTTACAAAACTCGCCTTTCTCAATGGTCGAATAGATCTGACCCGCGCAGAAGCCGTTATTGATGTACTGTCAGCCAGAACCAGAAAGGGAATGGATATGGCTCTAGATCAGCTTGGCGGTAGTCTCTATGCCCAGGTTGATGCCATTCGCGGAGCTCTTGTTCATATTCGGGCATTGGTGGAAGTGGCCATTGATTTCCCAGATGAAGACATTGATATTATTGATCATGCATTACTGGCGGATGGTGTGGGGAAGGATATTCTCCTTCCGCTGCGGAAACTCCTGAAACAGGCAGAAGAGGGTAGGATCTTTCGTGATGGGGTCTCCGTGGTCATCGTCGGCCTGCCAAATGTTGGGAAATCCAGTCTCTTAAATACACTCCTCCAGGATGAACGGGCGCTGGTCACTGCAATTCCAGGTACAACACGGGATACCATCGAAGAATATATTGATGTGCATGGTGTTCCGGTGCGTATTGTTGATACGGCAGGAATCAGAGAAAATGCCGATGCCGTGGAAGAACTCGGTATAGAGCGTGCAAGAAAGCAGATAGATCAGGCAGATCTTGTTCTGTTTATGCTTGATGCCGTAAGGGGAGTGGAAGAAGAGGATCGGCAGCTTTTTGCCACAGTAAAGAAGAAACCTCTCCTTCTCCTCGCCAATAAGTCGGATCTGTCTGAGCCATCAGCGCTTGATACATCGTTTCTTAAAGGGGAAAAACAGTCTCCCGTACTCCATATTTCAGCCAAACAGCAGCAGGGCATTGAAGAGCTGAAGGATGCAATATTTAAGAGCATTGTTGGAGATCAAAAACAGTGGCAGGAAGATGGATGTGCCCCAAATATCCGACACAAGGATTCTCTGCAACGGGCTGAAGCTGCAGCAAAACGCCTGAAGGATGGGTTAACAGCAACATCGACCAGTGATCTCCTCGCCATTGACACCCAGGATTGTCTGGATCAGTTGGATGCCATTGTCGGTATCACCACCACAGAAGATGTGCTGGATGTCATTTTTGAACAGTTTTGTCTGGGGAAATAAGAGTGTCTTTACTGCCAGACAATGATCCTCCTAAAATCTGCTGTTGATATCATTGAAATTGTTTATGGAGTTTGGCCGATCTGACGGTGTATAGATGATGAGTTTATCCGCTTGTTCTTTGATCACAGCATGATTTTCCCGGGAATACCAGAGGCCAAGTTCTTTTTTGTCAGCAGAAAAGATCATATATCCATCATAGCTATATCCGTTACGGACCTGCCTGTACTCAGGGTCGATAATTCGTATCCAATCACAGAGTTGTTCCCGGGTAAGGTCAATTGGCTTCCAGAGGCCCTGTTCGAAGTTATATTCTTTTTTCACAGCCAGGATTGCATTAGGCTGCGCATTGGGACCTGAGTAGTAATAGTTATATTGCGGATAGACAGTGCAGCTTGCAAAATCCGCAGAAACGGCACGGTCAATCTTTAAATGACCTGTTTTTCCAGTTTGACAGGAAGTGAGGGAGAAAAGAACAATGGAAAGCAGGAAAAGTCTCATTGGCGTTACCTTAATTGTAAAAAAATGAATGAACTTGACACATATATTGTGAAAAGTTATCATTTTTTAACCTTAAAATCAATCCTATCTAAGGAATCATTTATGAAACACCATTTCTCATGTGGAATTCTTTTCTCTTTTTTGATTCTCTGCTCTGCCTGTTCGTCGCTCAGTGTGAGGACAGACTATGATCCGACTTTTGATTTTACCCAATTAAGGAGTTATGCCTGGCTTGAGAGTGGCAAGGGGGTCAGTAAAGATGCCAGGGTTAATAATTTACTGATAGTAAATGCTGTGCGTGTTGCGGTTGAAAAAAATCTTGCAAAGCGAGGATTTGTAAAGGGTGATATGGCTTCAGCAGATTTTGTTGTCAGTTGGCTAGGGGCTATTGATACAAGGCTGCAGAACGATACTATTGATCATTTCTACAGTTCTTATGGCTATGGTCCACTGCATAGAGGTTCATCGTGGAACGATAGTGGGGCACCTGTCGTCGCTGTTAATGAGTATGAAGTGGGAACCATCATGGTTGATATTTTGGATCCAGTGCAGCACAAACTGCTCTGGCGCGGGACCGGACAAGGCCGAATTAAAAAGGACGAAAAGCCGGAAGGGGTAACTCTATCGATCAATGAGGCTGTCTCTGCCATTATGAAAGATTTTCCAGTTGCAGAAAAATATTGACAGGCCAACCGTGGTCGTTTATATTCGCCGCCTACAGGCAGTGGCAGAATTGTGTTAAAAAGATGCCATGTGTGTAATAATTTCTTTTTAAGAAAAGCTTCAGATAATTAATCCTCGATAGCTCAGTTGGTAGAGCAGGTGGCTGTTAACCACCTTGTCGC
>JAOZKX010000022.1 GCA_029935135.1 Desulfocapsa sp. | reverse complement strand
AATGCGGAAGACAGCAATATTCAATGATTCTTTATTTCTGGACCACGATCCCGGTTTTGATCATCCGGAATCACCCGATCGTCTGAAGGTTATAAATGAGGTCCTGGCTCAGGAAGAGGTGAAGAAATGCTTTTGCTATCCAGAGTTTGAGCCGGCACCCCATAAAATAATCGGTCTGAACCATTCAAAGGATTTGATGAACAGGGTGGGGGAGACCGCAGGGAAAATTTTTGATGCATTGGACCCCGATACCAAAACATCACCGGATTCTTACGCTGCAGCCCGTCTGGCAGTGGGGGCTCTGACTACAGGAGTGGATCTGTTATTGTCCGGAGAGATTGACAATGGCTTTGCCCTGGTCCGTCCCCCCGGTCACCATGCTGAAACTGACAGGTCCATGGGATTTTGTCTTTTTAATAATGTTGCTGTTGCTGCTCATTATGCTCTTCAGTGCGGTCTGCAGCGTGTGATGATTGTGGACTGGGATCTGCACCATGGAAATGGGAGCCAGCACTCATTTTATAAGTCTGATAAGGTTTTGTATCTCTCCAGTCACCAGTTTCCCTATTATCCGGGAACCGGTGAGCTTCAGGAGACCGGTCAGGGGAAGGGAGAGGGATATACCGTTAATATTCCTCTGCCGGGATCTCAGGGTGATGTTGAATATGCGGCAATATTTAATGATATTGTGGTTCCAGTGGGCAGGGAATACCAGCCCGAATTAATCCTTGTTTCCTGTGGTTTTGATATCTATCGGGGGGATCCACTGGGTGCCATGGAAGTCACAGCAGATGGCTTTGCCTATTTAACCAGAAGCATGATCCAACTGGCAGAAGAGGTTTGTGGCGGGAAGCTGCTTATCACATTGGAAGGAGGTTACAATCTTACGGGAATGCGTGATGGTGCCATGGCTGTTCTGGAAGAACTCTGTGGTGCTTCTCTGGATAATGAACTCTCTGTAAGTCTTGATAAAGGGAAGATAGCCGAACTTGCAAATGAAAAACGAGTGCATCCAGCGATTGATCAGGCATGGGATGTTGCAAAAAGGTATTGGAAATTGTAGGATTATAAATCAATGTTTTGTATAGTTCTTTACTGATTAGCAAACAGGGTCTTAGCCATTCTCTGTTTGGGATGAATAGAAACAATTAATAAAGAGGTAGCAGGTGGAGGAAGTACGGGCAAAAATACTGGTCGCTGATGACGATATCATGGTGCGTACCACGGTATCGAAGATCCTTGAGATGTTTGGTCATACAGTCACCGCTGTTGGAGACGGTTCAGAGGCAATTGAAGTCGTTGATGATTCCTACGATGTGATTCTTCTAGATATTGATATGCCCAAGATGGATGGATTTGATACCATCGCTGCTTTAAATACATTTGACTACGATATTCCTGTTCTTTTTCTCACCGGCGCCGGCTCCATGGACTATGCGGTAAAAGCGATTAACCTCGGAGCCTATGATTTCTTAACCAAGCCCATTGAAGATCTTGACCTTTTTAATGTGAAGATCAGACGTGCCATAGAAAAACGAATGTTTGTCCGGCGCGAACGGAGCTATAAGAAACAGCTGGAAAAAGATGTTCGGAGTAAGACCATAGAGCTGAAAAAGAAAAATAAGCTTCTTCTCACCTATAGTAACAGTTTGGAAAATGCAACTGTTCAGTTGATGTCCAGTCTCCAGAATGCCATGGAGGAAAAAGATTTTTATACTGCTGGCCACACCATGCGGGTGACTGAATATGCCGTTTTATTGGGACTAGCCATGAATATTGCGGAAGATGATCTGGTTATTTTGCGCCGGGCTGCCCAGTTTCATGATATTGGCAAACTGGTTATTGATCTTTCCTGTATTCAAAAACCTGGAAAACTAAATGATGAAGAATGGGCACTTATTCGCAAGCACCCTTCCATCGGGGCAAATATTATCCAACCCCTTGGTTTTATGGATAGGGAGCAGTTTATTATTCGTCACCACCATGAGCGTATGGATGGAAAAGGGTATCCGGATGGGCTGAAGGGTTCTGACCTTGACACCTTGACGAAGATTCTAATCGTGGTGGACAGTTATGATGCCATGACCTCAAGAAGAAATTATCGTCGAAATATGAGTATGGAGGAAGCTGTGCAGGAGTTAAAGAACTGTGCCGACACTCAATTTGATAAAGCGTGTGTTGATGCCTTTGCCGGAGCCCTTGAAGATTTTACAGCCATCGGAGATGCTTTCTCTCAGGAGTATCTCGAGAAGTTTAATATTGAACAAACTCAATAAGTCATTGTTACAATGATCCTCTCCTAAAAAAAACAGTAATGAAAATAACACGCCAAGAAGTAGAACATGTTGCAACCCTTGCCAAGTTGAACCTTACAGAAGAAGAGCTGTCGACAATGACAGGGCAGCTGGATACGATCCTTTCCTATGTGGCAAAACTCGACGAACTCGAGACCGGGGATGTGGCACCTACCACCCATGCCTTTACCATCAACAATGCCTTTCGGGAAGATGAAATAGTGGAGTCTCTCCCACGAAAAGAGGCTCTGGCCAACGCCCCTCTGGAAAATGGAGAGGCCTTTGTTGTCCCAAGAATTATCTGACTGTCAGCAAAACAAACTATTACTGCACCTTGACCGGGTGCTTTCCCACATGAACTGTACATACTCCCCTGAAATACAATGAATCCATATGAACTAAGTATTGGCCAGGCACGAACAGAACTTGATGCTGGTCGATTATCGTCCCGTGAATTGACGCTGAGCTGTCTGCAGCGTATTAAAGATGTGGATGAGACCATACAGTCTTTTCTTCGGATTACAGAAGAAGAGGCATTAGGGCAGGCGGATGCTGCAGATAAGCAGATTGCTGCCGGTAAGGCGGAACCGCTTTGCGGAATTCCCCTTTCTATTAAAGATCTCCTCTGTACTAAAGGTATCGTAACCAGTTGCGGCTCAAAAATACTTGAAAACTTTGTCCCTCCTTATGATGCGACGGTTATAGAAAAACTGAAGGATCAGGGTACTGTCATCATTGGTAAGGTGGCCATGGATGAATTCGCCATGGGCTCCACATCTGAAAATTGTGCCTTTGCGGTTCCCGATAATCCATGGAAAAAGGGATTTGTGGCAGGGGGCTCCTCTGGGGGATCAGCCTCATCTGTAGCTGCCATGGAGTGCCTTGGGTCACTTGGTTCTGATACCGGAGGTTCCATTAGACAACCCGCTTCCTTGTGTGGTGTGGTGGGAATGAAACCAACCTATGGCCGGGTATCCCGATATGGACTCGTTGCCTTTGCCTCATCCCTTGATCAGATTGGCCCTCTGAGCCGTGATGTCACGGATTGCGCCATGATGATGAATGGAATTGCCGGATATGATAAGAGGGATTCCACCTCCATCCAGAAAGCAACACCCGATTATAGCGCGTCGCTCAGCCAGGGATTAAAGGGAATGAAAGTTGGGATTCCCCGTGAATATTTTGCTGCAGGGCTTGATAAAGATGTGGCGGCTGTTGTGGAAAACGGGATTCAGATTCTACGCGATGCCGGTGCTGAAACAGTGGATATCTCGCTTCCTCATACCGAATATTGCGTCGCCGTCTATTATCTCATTGCACCGGCGGAGGCAAGCTCCAACCTTGCCCGTTATGACGGTGTGGCCTACGGGTATCGGGAAATGGATGCAGAGTCCCTGGTGGATATGTACAGAGAGACCCGATCCCACGGTTTTGGTGATGAGGTCAAGCGGCGCATTCTCATTGGCACCTATGCCCTTTCATCCGGCTATTATGATGCCTATTACAAGAAGGCCTCACAGGTTCGGACTCTTATTCTGCAGGATTTTCAAAAGGCCTATGAGTCCTGTGATGTTATTATTTCGCCGGTGACTCCAACTCCTGCCTGGCAGAAAGGGGTGCATGCAGATGATCCACTTGCCTTGTACCTGTCTGATATCCTGACAATTTCAGCAAACCTTGCAGGGATCCCAGGTATCTCTGTTCCTGGTGGCTTTTCCGCTGATGGGCTGCCAATCGGTATTCAGTTGCAGGCTGCGCATTTTCAGGAAGAGACCCTTTTTAAGGCTGCGTACAATCTGGAACTGGGGACAAAGCTGGCCAACAGGTGTCCGGAGCTGGGCTGATAGTAGAGATTTGGTTTGGCTTGTGATAAATATTGAGGGGAGGAGCAGAAGGTGAAAATTGAAGCACCGGAGTATATCAGGTCTATTGTTCCCTATCCTCCAGGAAAACCCATTGAGGAGTTGGAGCGGGAGTATGGGGTGCAGAATCCCATAAAACTGGCCTCCAATGAAAATCCATGGGGTTCTTCGCCCAAAGCCCTGGAAGCGATCAGGAACGGGTTGAGCAATCTGAACCGTTATCCCGATGGGTCGAATTTCTATCTTGTAAAGGCAATCGCCGATAAACTTGGCTTTTCTCCAGATGAGGTGATTATTGGCAATGGATCCGATGAAATAATCGAGTTTCTGGTCAAGGCCTTTGTTGAACCGGGGGATGAGGTTATCACCAGTCATCCATCTTTTCTGATGTATCAGAAAGTAGTCCAGGTACGCGGTGGAGTGAATATAATCCTGCCCTTAAAGGGAATGCATCACGACCTTGATACTATTCTGGCTAAGATAACAGAGCGAACCCGTCTGGTATTTCTGGACAATCCCAATAATCCGACAGCCACATCAATCAGTCCTCCGGACCTCTATACTTTCCTCAGCAATGTGCCTGAATCAGTCATTGTGGTCCTGGATGAGGCATATGTGGATTTTATGGATCTGGATCAGCAGGTGGATGTCTATTCGTTAATTCATAACAGCAAAGGGCGCTGTGGAGTTGTTGCCCTGCGGACCTTTTCTAAGGCCTATGGGCTTGCAGGGGTCCGTGTCGGTTATGGGCTAATGGATAAGCGGCTTGCTGATATGCTCCATCGGGTGCGTCAGCCTTTTAATGTGAACCAGCTGGCGCAGCTTGCTGCCATTGCAGCACTGGAAGATGGTGAGTTTTACGAACAGACCCTTGAGGGAACCCGTGAAGGAAAGGCTTGGCTCACAAAAGAGGTGGAAAAATTAGGGTGCAGGAGCTATGCATCGCAGACGAATTTTTTTCTTGTTGATGTAAAGGGTGATGCCACGGTTCTTTATGAGGCCATGCTCCGAAAAGGAGTGATTATTCGCTCCATGAAGGCATATGGCTATGCAAATGTTATTCGCATAAGTGTGGGGACGACCGAGGAGAATTATCGATGTATCGGGGCACTTGATCAGTGTCTGCAAGAGCTTGCCTATGTCTCTTAAAAGGGAGATTGTAACCATTGACGGGCCCTCGGGTGTGGGTAAGTCTACCATCAGTCGCCAGGTTGCCCGGGCACTTTCTTTTACCTATCTGGATACCGGCGCGATGTATCGGGCCGTGGGCTTTCAGTTGCAGGAGGAAGAGGTTGATTTCACGGATGAGGCAGCCCTTGAAAAATCCCTGCAGATGATTGTTCTTGATCTTCTCCCGGCAGTAGAGGAAGAAGATGATGTTGGGGTGTTTGTCAATGGACGGGATGTGAGCAAGGTTATTCGCAGTCCGGAAATGTCCATGATGGCTTCCAGGGTATCGGCCCTTTCTCCTGTGCGCAAAAAACTCACTCATATGCAGCAGGCCATTGGTGCAAAGGGGAAGATCGTGGCCGAGGGAAGAGATACCGGGACGGTGGTTTTCCCCAATGCTGCCTGGAAATTTTATCTTGATGCGGCGCCGGAAGTACGAATGCAGAGACGGGCTGATCAGCTTCGGAGTCAGGATAAGAAGGTGGATGAAGAAGAGTTGCTGCAGATGATTATAAAAAGAGACAACGATGATCAGTCTCGCACCATTGCTCCACTCTGTAAGGCATCAGATGCACATACAATTGATACGGGAGCGTTGACAATTGATGGGGTGACGGCGGCTATCTTACGGGTAATCCAGGAGAATTCAATATAGGCTGGTTAACAGGAAGCAGGGACGGCAATATAACAAAAGGGTTTGTAAAGCATGGCTTTACAAACCCTTTTGTGCTTACAGGGAGAAGGGACTATTCAATAATTGTATCTGCCCGTCTGTTCTGCGCCCAGTCAGCTTCGTTGTTACCGGTAAAAAGCGGGCGTTCCTCACCGTAACTCACGGTACGGATTCGTGTTGGGCTGACACCAAGATTTACCATATACTCTTTCACATTAATGGCGCGCCGTTCGGCAAGGGCCAGGTTGTATTCGTTGGTGCCGCGTTCATCTGAGTTTCCTTCGATCACGACAATTGAATCGGGATTGTTTTTCATGTAGTCAGCATTGCTGGCAACGATGGGTTGCATATCATAAGTGACCCCGGCCTGGTCAAAATCGAAGTAGACAGGGCTGAAGGTGGCAGATGAGCGACCATGAATACGCTGATATTCGGGAGATTGTTTGTCTGCTTCACTGTTAAAAGAGAGATTGCCGCCACTCTGCCCATCATATGGATCCATTGACTCTTCTCCGCCAATACCATCTTCTGAAAAATCGGCAGGGGGGTAGTTAATGTCATTTCCACCATTCATCTCCGCACCTTCACTGGCAGTGGCAGTACTGTCAGGAGGGACAACCGTTTTTTTGCTGCAGCCAGAGTTGAGGAGTACAAAAGAAGAGAGGAGGGCTGTGGTAATGAATGCAGATTTTAAAAAGGGGTTCATAGGACGACCTCGGTTCTAGAAAGGAATTGGCAATAGTAAAACAGATCATGTTTCCAAGTGCTGACATTGTAGTCGTAATGGCAGAGAGGTCAAGAAATTTTCGTTTCTTTCGCTAGTTGGGGAAAAATTATCTTGTTCCCAGGTATGGTTCGTGGTATTGATTTTCATTTTCAAGTATACGAATAATGATCAGCAGAGTTGTTCTGCTGATTTATTGCAATTTTTGAGAAGGAGAACCCATGTTTAAAAAAATTACCCTGACTCTGGCAATGCTGGTATGTATCGCAACAACAGCCGTGGCCCAGAAGACCATCGTCTTTGCAGTGGATGCCACCTGGCCGCCCATGGAATTTGTCAATAGTGATAAGCAAATCGTTGGTTATTCCATCGACTATATGACTGCTGCCGCCAAGGCTGCTGGTTTTACTCCGGTTTTTAAAAATGTTGCCTGGGATGGTATTTTTGCAGGCCTGGCCACCGGGAAGTATGATGCTGTCTGCTCTTCAGTTTCCATTACTGAAAAGCGGAAAAAAGCCATGGATTTTTCCACACCTTATTTTAAAGTTCGCCAGGCACTGATTGTTGCCAAAGATTCCAGTGTAAAGAGTCTTGCCGACCTGAAAGGGAAAAAAGTCGGGGGTCAGATAGGAACCACCGGCTATTTTGCCATTAAAGCGGCTGATGGTGTTGAGCCCAAGTCATATGATGAAGTGGGACTTGCCATGGAAGATTTAAAGGTGGGTCGTATTGCAGGGGTTGTCTGTGATGACCCGGTTGCTGCCAATTACGCCATGGAGCAGTATAAAGACAGTCTGAAGATCGCTGCCACCATAGAGACCGGCGAAGTTGAGTATTATGGAATCGCCATGAAAAAGGGAAATAAAGAGACCTTGGAACTGGTGAACAAAGGTATTGAAGCTGTGAGTAAAACATCCTATGTGCAGGAGCTACAGCAGAAATGGATTGGTCAGTAATTCCCTTTTGCCTCAATTGATTTATCGGGTGTACTTCTGCTGAAGTCACCCGTTTTTATTTTCAGCAATATCTGTATGGAAAAGAGTTTATGGGCAACAAACAGGTGATTATAGAGGTTGGTGACGGTGCTGCCATCCCCAGCCCAAGAGATAAGGGCCTCTTTACTGCATGGCGGATTTCGTTTTTCGGGACGCTGGCAATTATTGCCTACCTTCTGCTCTTTCGCCCAGACCCCTATCTTGATATCATCAAATTTCTACCAGATGGTATTGTGGTGACCTTTCAGGTGACCATCGCCTCAATCTCTCTGGCAATAGTGCTTGGCCTTATTGCCGGTCTCGGCCGCATTTCCAGAAATCGTCTTTTTAATCTTGCCGCTTCGACATATATTGAAATTGTACGCGGGATTCCGCTCCTTGTGCAGCTCTTTTATATCTATTTTGCCCTGGGCCATTTGATCCGGGTGCCCGATATGCTGGCCGCCATTATTGCCATGGGCTTTTGTTATGGCGCCTATATGGGTGAGGTGTTTAGAGCCGGTATTAAATCCATTGATGAGGGGCAGACAGAGGCCTCTCTCTCCCTTGGTTTTAATCGTTCACAGACCATGCGTTATGTCGTTCTGCCGCAGGCATGGCGAACAATTTTACCACCGGTCGGCAATGAGTTTATTGCCCTGTTAAAGGATACCTCACTCGTTTCAATTCTGGCAGTATCTGATATTTTGCGCCGGGGGCGTGAATTTGCCTCAGAATCGTTCCAGTATTTCGAAACCTATACCATGGTTGCCCTCATTTACCTGCTTATCACTCTTATTCTTTCTAAACTTCTCAGCATCCTTGAAGACCGACTCAGTCATTATGAACAACGCTAATCCTATTATTTCCATAAACAATGTCCAAAAATATTTTGGTACATTTAAGGCCCTTGATGATGTGTCGTTAAGTGTCGATGCAGGACAGAAGGTTGTGGTACTTGGCCCTTCCGGTTCCGGAAAATCAACACTGCTGCGAACCATTAATAAGCTGGAAGGCATCAATTCCGGATCGATTGTGGTGGATGGACAGGATATTAATGACCCTGCCAATGATATCAACCGTATCCGGGAGGAGGTGGGGATGGTGTTTCAAAGTTTTAATCTCTTCCGCCATAAAAGTGTGCTGGAAAACCTGACCCTTGCTCCGATAAAATTAAAGAAAGAACCGAAGGAACAGGCTGACCGGCGTTGCCTGGAACTTCTGGAAAAAGTCGGCATGGTAGAGAAGGCCGCCAGTTATCCGGTTCAGCTTTCAGGGGGGCAGCAGCAGCGCGTGGCCATAGCAAGAGCCCTTGCCATGAAGCCTAAAATCATGCTCTTTGATGAACCGACTTCCGCCCTGGATCCTGAGATGATTGGGGAGGTTCTTGATGTTATGGTGACCCTGGCCCGGGAAGGGATGACCATGGTCGTGGTGACCCATGAAATGGGGTTTGCCCGTGAGGTTGCGGATAAGGTCGTTTTTATGGATGAGGGGCGTATTGTTGAAATTGCCGAACCAAATCAGTTTTTTGATCAACCGGTCCATAAACGAACAAAACTATTCCTTGAACAGATCTTATAGGCCACTTGCTGTGGTCATCATTCCTATTTAACGCATATATTCAGCTGGATGTGTAGGTTGTTTGTCACTTCTCCTTCTTTTGTTTCTTGCAAAAAATAAATGGATAGGGTAAAATAAAGGGTTTCCTTAAATTGCCTGTGTGTGACAGGGTGGGACTATTTTAAACCTCAGTTAGAAAAGAGTATTATTATGAACAAGTTAAGAAGTGGAGTGTTTTGTCTCTTCTTCCTGACAGGCCCTGTGTTTTCCCTGGCTGCAGGTGATGCTCCGGTTCGTCCCGATGTCTGGACGGCCAGAAACAGTGTGGAGTTTTCTGCCGCCCACAGCCCTGACAGTCAGGTGGCCCTGCAACGGATGCATGTAGCGGCTGCAGCTGTTGAACGGGCAAGAGTGGGCTATTACCCCAGTGTGGATATCTCAGCACAGTACGGTCAGACCAACAACCCGATGTATTCATTTGGCAATATCCTGAATCAGGGTGAATTTACCCGGGACATTGATTTTAATGATCCCGGGCGTACCGACGACTTGAATGTACGCGCAGCAGTGGAGTATCGTTTTTACAATGGTGGCCGTGATCAGGCTAGTGTTGCTGCGGCAGAGGCAGGGCTTGCCCGGTCCCAGATGGATCAGAAAACAGTTCATGCCCAACTTGCCTTTCAGGTTGTGCGCAGTTTCCAATCCATGGTTCAGGCTATGGAGTTACTGGAGGCCAGAAAGGCATCCAGAGAAGCTATCCTGGCTTCTCTGGCAGTGGCCAAAGCTCGATATGATGCTGGTGACCTCCTGAAGGTAGATATGTTGAATCTTGAGGTGCAGGAGTCTCGAGCCAGTGAAAATCTTATTCTTGCAGAGCATCGTCTTGAACTCTCGCAAAAAGTCTTTTTAAATCTTCTCGGACTGGAAAAAGGTGTTGTTGTTATAGATCCGCAGCATGATTGTGAGCAGCAGCTTCCGGCAGCTCGGTCATACGCAAATCGGTCAGAACTGTTGAGTTTTGCCCATGCAGAAAATGCTGCTCTGGCCAGGTTGCAGGCTGCCAGAGGTGGGAACCTGCCCACTGTCGACGGCTTTGCTTCCTATCAGTATGATCAGGGCTTTGTTCTGGACGGCAACGGGGATTCCTGGATGGCAGGGGTCAAGCTTAATTACCGACTCTTTGAGGGGCATAAAACTTCCGCCGATGTGGCCGGCGCGCAGGCGGGTCTTGCCACTGTTCGTGCCCAGCGTAAAAAAGTGGAGTTGAGTATGGACCTGGAGGTGAAGCAAGCGGATTTGAATCATCGTCAGGCCATGCAGCGTTTGCAGGTAACAAAAAAAATGGTTGAACAGGCTGAGGAGAGTGCACATCTCAGCCGTACACGTTTTAAGGAAGGGGTCATTCTTTCATCAGATCTTATTGATGTGGAGATGCGTCTTACTGATGCTCTGGTGAGACAGAGTGTGGCCAAGGCAAATATTAAGGTAGCGATGGCGGATTTACGACGGGCCATGGGCTTAGCTCAGTTTGAATCAGTGACAGAGGTTGAGGTGGATAAGTGATAAACTGGCACATGCGCATTGCAGGAGTGTTGCTCTTTGGGGGAGTTGTTGCCATTTCCGGATGCAAGGGTTCTGAGGAGCATTCGACGGCTGTGGTTCAACAGTTACCCGAACGGACAGTGGAAATAGCTGAGGTACGGGAAGAGACTGCGCGATCACGCATAGAGGTGGTTGGTACAGTTGAAGCTGTGGAAAAAGCATCCATTGCCGCCCGGGTTGCCGGCCAGATTATAGAGCTCCCGGTTGTGCTGGGCTCCAAGGTGGAAAAGGGGGACCTGCTGGTGAAAATCAGTGCCGGTGAGATTTCCGCAAAAGTCCTGCAGGCAGAGGCACAACTCTCTCAGGCCCGCCGCAATTTAGCCCGCGAAAACAAGCTGCAGAAACAGGGGGCTTCCACCCAGGAAACCGTAAAGTCTTTAGCTGATGCAACACGCATTGCCGAAGCCGCCTATGAAGAGGCACGAACAATGCTTGCCTACACCACCATCAGCGCACCTTTTTCCGGAATGGTAACGAAAAAAATTGCTAATATTGGTGATCTGGCCACTCCCGGCTCGATACTGCTGCAGATAGAAAATGGTCAGACGCTGCAGGTACTGGCCCAGATACCGGAAATTCTTCTTCTCCAGGTGGCGGTCGGTGATAGTCTTGCTGTTCGCATTCCAGCAGCAGAGTTAACACTGGTGGGTGAGGTGGCAGAGGTTGCCCCTTCGGCCAATCCCTTATCCCGTACAGCTCCTGTAAAGATCAATATTCCGGCAGGACCTGATCTGCGAGTGGGACAATTTGCCCGTATCAGTCTGGAAGGCGACCATGAGACGACTCTGGTACTTCCGGGCTCGGCAGTCATTGCCAAAGGGCAGATGGATATCGTCTTTGTGGTGGAAGGAAAAACTGCCCGCATGCGCCTGGTCAGAATCGGAGCTATTTATGACGATGAGGTGGAGATCCTTTCAGGACTGGATCCGGGTGAACAGGTCGTTGCCAGTGGAGCCGAAGGTCTGCAGGATGGACAGCCGTTGAAATTTAATTAGGACAATCCCCCTTTACTTTCATGAATAGTCAAGAATTTAAGCATCCCGGGTTTGCGGGGAAGATGGCTGCTGCCTTTATTGATTCCAAGCTGACTGCTCTGGGAATTGTCGCCTCCATGCTCCTTGGGCTGCTGGCTGTTGTTCTATTGCCGCGTGAAGAAGAGCCGCAGATAAAAGTGCCCATGATCGATGTCATGGTCTCCATGCCCGGTGCCACTCCCAAAGAGGTTGAAGAGCGGCTCTCCATTCCCATGGAAAAACTGCTCTATGAGCTTCCCGGGGTTGAATATATCTATTCAACCTCCATGCCCGGACAGAGTCTGCTTGTGGTCCGTTTTTTTGTGGGGGCGAGCCTGGAGACCTCCATTGTCCGCTTGAATCAAAAACTGGCCACCAATTTTGATCGTATTCCGCATACGGTTTCTCCCCCTATTGTGAAACCGCATACCATCGATGATGTTCCGATTCTGGCCCTTACCTTTCATTCAAAAGTCTATGACCATTATACTCTTCGCCGTATGGCGGCAGAGGTGGATGATGCGGTAAAAAGCATCCATAATGTGGCGGAAACAACACTGATTGGCGGGACCAGACGGCAGGTTCGCATTCAGTTTGATCCTCTGCTCCTTTCTTCCCGTAATCTCACCGTATCTCAGCTCATTCCGGCGTTGCAGCAGGCCAATCAGCAGGCCTTCACTGGCAAGGTCCAGGTGATGAATCAGGAGATTCTCCTGCAGACGGGTACATTCCTGCAGAATAAGGAAGAAATTGGGCGAGTTGTGGTGGGTGTGCATGGGGGTAGTCCGGTCTATCTCGGTGATGTGGCAACCATCCTGGATGGCCCTGAGGAGCCTGATAATTATGTTTTATTTGGAACCGCAGGCGGCCATAGTGAAGAGGCGGCAGTAACGCTCTCCATTGCCAAGCGCCCTGGTTCTAATGCCGTGAGTGTGGTGCATGAGGTGCTTGATAAGGTGGATGCTCTGAAAGGTACCCTTATTCCCGCTGATCTTACAGTGACTGTGACCCGTGATTATGGTGATACGGCAGCAGAAAAATCCAATGAACTGTTGCTGCATATGGGAATTGCAGTCTTCGGGGTGGCCATTCTTA
>JAOZKX010000251.1 GCA_029935135.1 Desulfocapsa sp. | reverse complement strand
CAAAGTACACTTTCCCTTTTGCCTCTCCGACAAGATCAGCCATGTCATCCATGTTCTTCGCATCGCCAATTTCACGACGGAGCTGGATTGTCGGCTCTGTAACATTTTTAACCCACTGATTAATGTTTTGTTCAATTTCTGTTAGCAGTGTCACCTGGGCCGGGTTATCACTCACCGTCTCTTTGAGTCCTCCGATCTCTTGCTTAAAAGTCTTATAGCCATTCGTATATGGATCAAGAAAACCTTCCTGGCCAGCAAGGAGGTATCCGCGCATCCCAGTCTCCATATCAACTGCGGAAGCAATAATATCCATGGCATGTTCAATCACCACATGGGTGTGGTTGACCATTTCTCCGCTTTTCAATAGGCGAGTTGTGGTATTGTAAGTAATGCCACCAAGAATAATAACCAGCAGTAGAATAATTGCATTTCCCGAAAACATCTTAGTTCTTAATTTCAGATCACCCAGTCTCATAGTTTTGTTCCTCCATTTGATTTATCTTATCCGCTTCATTCCTCAACTCATCACTGATCGTCGGCATGACTTAGAATTTTCTCGACATCAAGAATGCCGACAAGCTTATCCTCACTCTTGTGAACTCCAGTAAAAAAATCACCCTGTATACCCTTCATATTTGACGGGGCTGGTTCAATCTGTTGAGGGTTAACCGTCACAACATCACTTATTTTTTTTACGAATAAACCGATATGTTCTCCACCTTTTCCACTCACTATAATGTTACGGGAATCCTGGCTGGTTTTCGTCTGGCCCAGACCGAGTTTTTTACCAAGATCGATAATAGTTACAATTTGGCCACGCAGATTTAGGATGCCAGTAACATATTCAGGAGCCTGAGGAACTTCTGTCTTATCCATAAGTTTATTGATTTCCTGAATCTGTAAAATATCTATCCCACACAGAGCAGTCCCTACAATAAAGGTTGAAAGTTCGATGTGATCTTTTACTTCGTTTGTCTCAGCCATGAGATCCTCCTAGGAAAGCTATTCTGTTAATAAATTTCATAATGATACTTCTGCCTGACCTGGCTCTTCAATACCCGTCACCACTTCTTCAACCATCCATTCAGGGCGAAAAACTTCTACAAGTTCCTCCATATCAATCAGCATAGTTGTTTGGTTGTTAATAATCGTCGACCCCATAATGCCTTGCTGTTTTAAGGTGGTTTTGTCGATTTCGAATGCAATTTCTACGGCATCCACCGGGCCGGTTGCAAGCAGGCCAATAGGATGTTCTTTGATGGTAAATACGATAACCAGCAGTTCCTCCTGTTCCGCTAAGGGCTGTACCATGGCAACATCATCAATGGAAAGCAGGGGAAGGCTGCCATCACGGTATTGCATGACCCGTTTGCAGCCCATAACCTCAACATCGTTCGATTTCACCTTTTCAATGCGTTCTACCTGGTTGAGAGGAACGGCAAAATTCTCTTCGAGGGAACTTCGAAAAGTAAACAGAGCCTGCTGGTTTTTACGGTTGCGAATATTTTCTTTCTCTGCAGTTGCAACCGCTAAACCATGTTCTGTGTCATCAAAAGAAGTGAGTCCTGCCATCTTTGCAAGATTGCTTATGTCAAGAATAAGAGATATTTGTCCATCTCCCATTATGGTGGCACCGGCATAACCTTTACATTGCTGTAGATGGCAGCCAAGTGGTTTGATAACAATTTCTTCAGAGTCCCGAAGTTGATCAACGATCAAACCGTATTTCATGGCACCTGTTGAGACCACCACAATATTGAGGGTTGAAGCTGCCGAATATCGACGTTCGCCTGTCCCGCGATGTTGCTGGTCTCTGGGTGACAATTCCACCTCGTCAGATTCGTCATCTTTGAAATGTATAAGTGGAGACTGCTTTGAACGGCGATCGGCAATATTTTTACGACGGTCTGGAACCTGCTCCTCTGTTTGTCTATCTTCATATGTCCCTTCAATTTCTAGAATATCTGAGAGTTTTATCAAGGGAAGCAGATTGCCCCGTAATCGGACAACGGCAGCATCGCCAACACATTCCACATGTTTTTTGACTTGAGCTGCAGGGATACGAAGTAACTCCTCAAGGTTTGCCTGAGGAATCGCATAGCGTTCTTTTCCTGTCCGAACAATCTGGCAGGGAATAATTGCCAGAGTCAGGGGAAGTTTTATGGAAATGGTGGATCCTTTATCCACCTTCGATTTTATTTCAATGGACCCACCCAACTTATCCAGGTTTGTCTTCACCACATCCATCCCCACGCCACGACCGGAGACATCTGTCACTTTTGGGGCTGTAGAAAAACCAGGCATCAGAATCAGATTGATTCGTTCTTTTTCTGACATGGAATCGGCCTGGTCAGCAGTGATCAAGTCTTTCTGCAGGGCCACATCGACAAGATTATTGCCGTCAATCCCTTGACCATCATCACTGATCTCAATAACAACCTGACCCGCCTCGTGGAAAGCCTTGAGAACAATATTACCTCTATCGGGTTTTCCTTTTTTATTTCGCTGTTCAGGAGTTTCAATTCCATGATCCACCGAATTTCGGATCAGATGTGTGAGCGGATCGTTAATGGCCTCAATAATTGTTTTGTCCAGTTCCACATCCTGTCCGACTATGGTTAAGTCTATCTCCTTGTTTAGCTTTGCTGAAAGGTCTCGGACTACTCGTGGGAATTTACTGAAGACATTGCCGATGGATTGCATCCTGGTGAGCATGATTGCTTCTTGTAACTCGGAAGTGATCAGATCAATGCGTTGCCCCACTGCCTCTGCATTTCTGGTATCACTTGAATTGATGGTTTGCAGTAGTTGATTTCTGGAAAGAACCAATTCACCTGCAAGGTTCATCAATTCGTCCAGCAAACTGACTGCCACACGTATACTGGAATCAACAGACTGCTTCTTTGTCAAATTACTATTGTTTTTCATAATGTTACTCCAAATTTTATCTTAAGCATTTTGTCTCTCTATGATGTTTTGTGCGACAGCCCCTATTTTCATCAATGGCTCGTTTTGCGATGCTATGAAACTTGGATGAAGTAAATGTGTTTTGTGCCAATCCTCATTGTCAGTAACTATTAAAATGATACGAAAATCGTTCAATTCATTCCTGAGGGTAAGTAGTTCATTTAATCCGAGGGGATCGGCTGCAAAGGTGATAAGCAGGTCTCCACTGCGCAGCTTCAGTGAAACTGAGGATTGAAAAAGTTTTCCAGCTGGAAGGACTGTCATTGATTCGAGACCGGAAAAGCTTTGGAGCTGTCTGAAATAGTTTTCAGCAATATGGGACTGACTGGTTGAATAAAAAAAGATATTCATGACTTCTCCTCTTTCTTTCTCTTGAGAGCTTTTTAAAGATTTTTGCCGGAAGATCACAAGAGAAGAGTCGTTTGTTCTTTGATTGCTACAGCAGAAACCATGCCAGCGAGAGCAGGAAACAACAGAGAGGCATAAAAACACCGTGATATCATTTGGGTATACAGCGTGTTGGGCGAATTACATTTAGAAAGGGAGGGCTACAGGAGTACTGTTGTCCACTTTTATAGACGGCGATGGCCACTTTTGTGATCATTAGAGAAGGGTAAGCTGAGAAGTGGGTAGTTGAGCGGAGGCAATCAGGTCATATTTTTTGCATAACCAAGAGAGACCGGTTGTTGAGTGCTGAGATAGTTGACAAGCAAGGACAACTCTGCTTTTTCTCAAGTTATACTCCAATAAGAAGATGGGAATGTAACATTCTTCCTGAAATGCTGGTTGATATGCACCATCATTGGTGGTGCATATCAACCAGCACCATTCTGTTCTGTCCTGTCCTGTCACCATTTGTTGCCCCTTCTTCTTGATTTTATTGCTCTTATTTTGTTTCCGGTAATTGGAGCACTATTTGCAAACCTTCCCCATTATGTCCTCATATAAGAATGAAAAGCGAAGCCATCAAAGGCGAGTGCTGCAGGTTCCTGTTATCTGCTATCCCAGCGGCAGCAGGTGTGAGCCGCAGGATTGGATTTTCGGTAAGACCATTGATGTGGGCATGGATGGGCTGCGTATCCGTTTTAGGGGTGCATGTCTGTTGGAAGCAGGGGCAGAACTGGATCTGCTTATTCTTGAGTCTGATGGACAAGAACTTACGCACCAGGCAGGTGTTCCTGCCTGTATTCGATCCAGG
>JAOZKX010000250.1 GCA_029935135.1 Desulfocapsa sp. | reverse complement strand
GATCAATACCTTATAAATGGGAAAATCCTTCAAGATGGTGTCAGCGCAACAATTAATGACAAAATAGAGCTGCAATACACAAACAAGCTGGTCATCACTTCCAAAGATATTTCCTATAACCTTCCAGCCATTTTAGAGTTTATTGCCGCCCATCCTTTCACAGAAGGAACTCAGCCAGACGGCAACAAAAACTTTCCAATTTCATTTGATGCAACAAACAGCAGTCTTTTCCTCACTCAGAACAGAAAGCTGCTAGCCGACACAATACATTTTGACAACAAAAATGATTCCAATTCCATTACGCTCACTCATGGAAAGGGTCAAATCCATACGGATATTACAGGATCTGAATTTTCACTTATTGGGGAAAACCTGAATAGCATTTTCATGGATGCTGTAATACCCGATGCCTATATACAGGGGGGGGATATGTCACTTGCAGCACAGGGAACATTTACAGAGTTCTCCACCCTGGTCAAAATCAAAGATACAAACCTGAAACAATTCAGGGCAATGCACAATATCCTTGCCTTTCTCGATACCATTCCTGCACTCATTACTTTTTCACTACCGGAATTCGACTCCAATGGGCTGCCAATTAGCTCCCTCATTGTCGGCTTTAACTATTCAAAAGGAATAGCAGATTTTGAGTCCTTAGCCATTCACTCACCAGAATTTGACCTTGCAGGTAATGGCTGGACTAATTTCCGGGAAAAAACTGTGAACCTTGATTTAAATTTAATAACTAAGGCCGGGGCCAATATCAGTCAGATACCATTGGCGGGCTTTATCCTGGCAGGAGATGAAAAACGCCCATCAATCACCCTGAAAGTAAGCGGTGACCTGACGAATCCTGTGGTTACCAATTCAATGTTTCGTGAAGTTACTACCATGCCATTTGCTATCCTTTACCGAACACTCACCTTACCGGTGCATCTGATAAAATCTATGGGAAGCTCCGACGAAGAAGAAAAGCCTCAGACAATAGATACCAGTGAACACTCTGAGTAAAAAAAATCATCTCCGACTTCTGCACTAAAAGCTGCTGTACCGCCGATCGTGATGAATGTATGTGTTTCCCATAGCCACTATTCTTACCGGCACATCAGGGAGGAATAAAGAGAAACACAATCCTCTGGACAACAGCAGGAAGAATTGTGTATTTTATGAATATGAATAATGCAATTGCCAAAACGCCCTCTACAGTATCTTGTCCATGACCACTGAATGTGCCCTGCAAACGCGCCTTGAAAGTAACCATCTCTGCTTTGAGTTTCTCGGCTCATGGACAACTCAAACTGCACTCTGCAAAAGCGGTGTAGTCCCTGACATTTTGCCCTCTTCCGTACAACACCTCTCCTTTAATACAGAAAATCTTCTCCACTGGGACAGTAGATTCCTGGTCGTTATTTCCAGGATTTTGGATATAGCCGCATCCCAATCTATTACCATTGATGACAGTGGTCTCCCCACGGGGGTACGCCGACTCCTTAAGCTGACGCGTAAGAATCAGGAAAAACCTAAAAAGAAGCAAACCAGCCAATCCGGAATGCTGACCAGTATTGGGAACTCTGCCATAGATTTTTTTCAGGAGTTTTACAAGATGCTCACCTTTACCGGTGAGGTTCTGCAATCCTATATCCGTTTGTTTCTCGGGAGAGCTCGATTTTTAAAATCTGATTTCTGGTATTTTCTCTACGACTGTGGCCCTGGAGCACTGCCAATCGTAACTCTGATTGCCTTCCTGGTAGGCGTTATTCTTGCCTTTGTGGGAGCCGTCCAGTTGAAAATGTTTGGTGCAGATATCTATGTTGCCAATCTGGTTGGGCTTGGAATGACCAGAGAGATGGGAGCAATGATGGCTGCCATTATTCTTGCCGGCCGAACAAGCGCTGCCTTTGCAGCTCAGCTAGGTACCATGCAGGTCAATGAAGAGATCGATGCCCTGCAGACCATGGGCATCGACCCTACGGATTTTCTCGTGCTGCCACGGATGAGTGCAATGATCATTATGATGCCCCTGCTAGCTCTCTGGGCTGATTTCATTGGAATCCTTGGTGGATTTTTTATCGGATGTGTCACTCTGGATATCTCTTTTGCCCTCTATTACGAACAAACAGTAAAGGGGATCCACTTAAACCATTTTGCTGTAGGCCTTATCAAGGCTGTTTTTTTTGGCTATATGGTTGCATTTTGTGGATGTCTAAGGGGAATACAATGCGGTCGCAGCGCATCTTCCGTTGGCAGGGCCACTACTTCTGCGGTTGTAACTGCCATTGTTTTTATAGTTATGTCAGATGCCGCCTTCACCTTTTTCTTTAATATAATTGGTTTGTAACCGCTCTCATATGATGTCACAAAAACCATTTATCGAGATAAGCGACCTCACCATGGCCTATGGTGAATTTGTCCTGCAGAGAAATCTTAATTTTTCCATACAAAAAGGTTCTATTTTTGCTATCATGGGAGAATCAGGTTGTGGAAAATCTACATTATTACGACATCTAATCGGACTGAAGAAACCCGCAAAAGGGACCATAAAATATGCAGGAAAAGACTTCTGGGATAGTTCTCACAGGGAACAGATTGAGATTCTGCAAAATGCCGGGATATTGTACCAATCCGGTGCGCTATGGAGCTCTATGACCATTGGTGACAATATAGCACTTCCCCTGCAGCAGTTCACAAAACTGACCCCCAACATGATCAAAGAGCTGGTCAATATAAAGCTGGCCCTTGTTGGGCTTGACGGATTTGCAGATTTTTTCCCATCTGAAATCAGCGGCGGAATGAGAAAACGGGCCGGACTTGCTCGTGCCATTGCCCTTGACCCGGATATTCTTTTTTTTGACGAACCTTCGGCAGGGCTTGACCCTGTCAGTTCAAGCAGGCTTGACAATCTTATCCTCGAACTCCGCGACAGTCTTGGAGCAACCATTGTTATGGTTACCCATGAACTACCATCAATTTTCGCCCTTGCAGATGACTCTGTTTATCTTGATGCAGAGACAAACACCATGCTCTCCACCGGTAATCCCAGAATCCTGGCAAAAGAGAGTTCCAATGTGAAAATCCGACAATTTCTCAGTCGCAACACCTATTCATCCTGAGGATAGCAGAACTTTTATGAAGAAAAAACTGCAGCCTGCACTTATCGGTGTATTTGTTATCCTTTCCGGTGTTCTTTTTGCCATAGCCGTTATCATTTTTGGTGGTAATAGTTTCTTTGAGCGGGAAAACACTGTTATCGCCTTTTTTGAGGACTCCCTTCAGGGACTCAGCATTGGCGCACCCGTAACCTATCGGGGCATTACTGTCGGCCAGGTCAAATCCATTAAAATCCAGATCAATGAAGTGACGGAAACTGATCATAAGATATCAGTACCGGTCCTGATAGCCCTCACTTCTCAGGACTCCATTATTGAAGATGTCACCCCGAATGGTTGGAAGTTAACTCCTGATCAATTTCTACAGTCCATGTGTAAACAGGGATTAAGGGCCAAGCTGAAGACCCAGAGTCTGGTTACAGGAAAACGATATATCGATCTGGCAATCTATAAAAATGATATCCCCGTTTATCACAGTACCTCTGGAGAATATTTGGAAATCCCCACGATTCCTTCTGAAATCCACCAATTTCAGCAGGTTATGGAAAAAGTTAACTTTGCTCACCTCTATGAGAAAATTTCCAATACTTTAAGCAATCTAGAAGAGATCTCCACAAACCTTGCTACAAGCCTGACAAGGGAGAAAAGCAAAGAAATGGTTGCTGACGCATCAAGTGCCCTGGCAAAGCTGGACTCCATTTTGTCCAGGGTCGATGGGCAAATCAAACCGATTCTCAACAAAATTGACAGCAGCCTGAATGACATCAACAATCTTACGGCCAGCGCAGACAGGACAGTAGACGACTTTAATATTCAACTCACTCCACTTATGAAGAACCTTGATACCAGTATAAAGAGTCTGGACGAAACAATGCAGCTCGCTGATGTTTTCTTAAAGAGTGCCAATGATGTTCTTACTCCTGACTCACCTTTTTATTTCCGTCTTACAGAAACCCTGCAGCAACTTGAGAATGCGGGAAGGTCTGTGCAGACACTTGGTGATTTCCTCTATCGTAATCCTGACTCCCTGATCCTTGGACTCCAGCAAACAGGAGAAACCGACCATGAATAG
>JAOZKX010000249.1 GCA_029935135.1 Desulfocapsa sp. | reverse complement strand
TGATTACCATCAAAACTCAGGTAACTGCTAAATTGAAATGTAGGAGCTCGCTCCTACAGCACTATGCAACAAAACTGAGCTTGAGTGGTAATCAAGAAGATTATTGAGCATGTTCCTGAATTGTGAGCTGAGTGCTAAGCGATCAATGCAAGTTTAACCGCCCGGGCAAGCTCTTCCATGGAATACGGTTTTTTAATAAACCCGCCAGCACCCTGCTGTAAAGCAGCTTTCACATCATCACTCTCTGAAAAGCCACTGACAATAATGGCCTTCTGGTCTGGATGAAGAACAAGCATTTGCTCATATGCTTGCCGGCCATTCATTCCAGGTTCCATCAACATATCGATCACAACCAGATCAACAGGATTCTCCTGTAGGAATTTAAGTGCCAATTCCCCACTACAGACAGATTCGACTCTATACCCCAACCCATTCAATATCTCACTGGCAATATCACGCAACTGCGGTTCATCATCCACCACCAGAATAGTTTCCCCGTTGCCAAAAGGAATTCCCCTCACTGCTTCAGGAATCTCAGCCACATCTCCAGCAGAATCAACAGGAAAATAAAGCAGAAAACGAGTCCCCTTTTCACTACTCTCAACCACTATTTTTCCATTGTGATCATGTACTGTATTCCAGACAACAGTCAATCCCAAGCCGGTACCGCTCCGTCCCATTTCTTTTTTTGTATAAAAGGGCTCAAAAATATGTTCCAGATCATTATCAGCGATACCGGATCCATTGTCTTCTATTGTAATAAGAACATATTTCCCCGGAGAAATGGCAAAAGTATCATCCTCTGACTTATCCACCTGAGAGTTTGTAGTAGAAATAGTGACATGTCCGGCCTCACCTGCAGCCTCCATGGCATTATTTAGCAGATTCATAATTGATTTCTGAATATGCATGGGCGAACATGAAATAATCGCATCTTCGGCTTCAAGCAGATCGTCACAGATCAGCAGAGGGTAAAAAGATTTCGTTTTTTGACACTCGGGAGAAAGCAGATGTTTCTGAATAAGTTTATTCACATCATGAGGCTCCCTCGTACCAGCAACTCCACGGGCAACCGTAAGCAGGTCAGCAACCACAGCCGCAGCCCGTTTTCCCGATTCCATTATCGCAGTTAACGGTTTACGCATATCACTATCCAGTGGCAGCTTCATCAGTAATAACTCAGGATAGCTGACAACCCCGGAAAGAATATTATTCAGATCATGGGCGACACCACCTGCCATCAGGCCAATAGCCTCCATTTTCTGTGCCCGGTGCAGTTGCTTAACCAGTTTTTTGGATTGAGACCTGTCAACGATAAAACCAACAACACATGGGCGGCCTTCAAGTTGAAGGGGCGCACTGATAATATCAACTTCAAACTCGGTTCCATCTTTTCGGATAAAGGGAATGTCCGGGGCAATGGTTCGCTTTTCAAGCTGTATTTCAGTAAACTGCTCAACAACAAATGGCAGTTTTTCAGGAGAATGAACATTCTGTAGCCCCAAATTTTCCAACTCCTCTTTGGAATACCCGAGCAACTCGCAGGAAGTAGGGTTGGCATACTGAAACCTTTGGGATATCACATCAGCAATCAAAATTCCAACTGGAGCCTTATCCAGAATTTCCTGCAGGCGTTGCTCACTCTCCTGCAGGCTGACGGTGCGCTCACGAACCCTGTCCTCCAACTCCAGATTGTTCTTTTCAAGAGAACTGTTCAGGTTAAGAATCCTTTGAACAAGTGATCCATAACTCCAATACAAAATAACAAAAGAAGTAATAAGGACAAAAATACTGAGAAGAATAACCGTACCAAGCAATCTCTGCTTTTGACCAAGCTCATCCGAGAGATCAATCGCCACAAAGAAAAACCCCAACTCTTCACTGCGAAAATTTAACAATGGCAGGACATTGATTAAAATATAGGGGTGTCCGCTAATAACTATCGGCTGCTGCTCCTGCTTCCAGTCTATAGCATTATCCTCACAGTTGAAAATACCGACATTCTGAGAACAAATCGTATGGGTCTTTCCTCTATATCTGGATGCACTATTGTTCGAGCTGCCGACAAAATTATCATTGAGAACGGCCATACCCGCCACTGTGCCAAGCTTATCCCGCAAAGCTGACACCACAAACCCTGCTTTTATACCAAACTGAACAGCTCCAATATATTCATCTCGATAAAATACCGGCTGGACGATGCGATATTGCAGAGTTATTCTTCCTCCATGAAAACCCATAACTGTCTTTTTTTGACGACTTTTATTCAGCATCACCAAACTTCCCGGGATCATGCGTTCGTAAAAATACATGATTGTCCGGCAGGACCCAGCCAATGGTTATAAAATTTGGATTTTCCCCCTCAAGAACGGTAAGAAGTTTCTGGCTGTAGAGGAGAAGTTTCTCACGATCCCGGTCGGCAAAGGCCTTGACCATTAATTCCCGACTTTTTGAGGCAGCAGGGTTGGTGAATGCGACAATACGTTTTTGATACCTTTGAGAGAGTTCAGAAAGAAGCGTATCGGCGAGAAGGACAGCACTTTCTTTTTTCCCCGCAACAATTTCTATCATCTTCTCGTCATGTTGCCGCTGCACAAGAATACCAAACACGACGCAAATCGCCGTAATCAGCAGCAGCATAGAGAAGATAACCTTCCATTTTGTATTAAAAGCCAGCATATATCAGAACTGTTTTTGAATTGAAAAAACCTTATTTAATCTTACAGGCTGAGAAAATGGAAGTCAAACAGACTGGTGCAGAACTTTTTTTATCATCGAATGAGGAATCGGGTGAAAAATGTGGACGGATTTGCTATGGGTATCTCCGGATCTCTGGCACAATTACCCGTCTCAGCTGAGCCCCCCCCATCTCCAGACCAGGTTAACAGGGTATTTGCACTGTTAATATCATCATTTTCATACTCGGCCCGAATGGGCGTATCGGTTCCTTCGCTAGCATTCCCTTGAATACAACTATATCCTGAGGGACAGGGTGACTGGTATCCGTTATACCCTCCTTCCCAGCCAGGACCATTGAGTGGTATCCAGTTGGCATTGGTGCATCGATAGCCCTCATCATCCCCCTGCATACGGTATTTCAACCGCACCTGGGTATAGAGAAGCTGCTCAGGACGAAAATGAAACCCTTCTGTATGGTTAAAGGCGGTGGCATTATTGATAAGATAAAAACCTGGCAGCGCAGTAGATACCTCTTCTCCAAGCCCAAGAGTGAGATCAAAGCTGTTATTACTTATAAAAAACATATCCCTGAAAATATTCAGATCTGCACCTGCCGCATTAAAAGTTCGAACAAGGTCGATCCAGCCACCACCCTCAGTAGTCATATCACAGGCGACCTGAAATGACGCTTCACCACCAATGCCATCCGGGTCAATCAGGTAGAACCCATCAGGGCTCAACGGATTATTCTCAAGAATTGTCGCACAACTTAATGGGAGAGGAGTAGTAAAGGAACTTTGCTCACCGTGCGCTGCGCCCAAACTGTTTATCGCAAAAGCCCTGATATAGTATAAGGTGTCCGAATCAAGACCAGTCAAGGAGCTGACAAAAGTCCCCGTCCCACTTCCAGCTTCCACACAGGGTGAAACAGGTTCCGGAGTCGTGGAATAACAGATCCCCCTACTGCTGATAGGTGCGCCACTGTCATCACTCACATCACCACCCGGGTTTGCCGTTGATTCCGTAACAACTGTGGCGTCAACAGTCAGGACTGTCGGCAACATACAGGGCGTTTCACCAGTGCTACCACCAACACAGACATTACAGTTGTCAATATATGCGTCACCACCTCTTACCCCATGGCAATCTATCTCGCTAAAGAGAAGGAGGGACAACATGGGAACCGCGGTCTCCTCTTCTGCAGCAGACATTGCAAATACGGGGAAGATCAACAATAAGAAAAAAAGGGAAAACTGAATGACTCTTTTTTTATACATGGACTATAGCCTTATTCACAAGAAGAGGTTCTGTTAAATAAAATTTCGACAGCCTGTATCCCTTTATTGCTCACGAAGAAAAACGGAGAAAGTTTCAGGGACACCATACTTAATTCTTCTTTGGTCCCGGTTTCTGTTTTTTGAGTATTCGAGTTGTAATACTTTCCAAGTGATCCAGAAAATCTTCGGACCCAAGGGGACGACCGCTACGCTCATGCCGGCGCAACACCTCATATTCTTCCT
>JAOZKX010000248.1 GCA_029935135.1 Desulfocapsa sp. | reverse complement strand
GTCTATACTTTTGGATAGACGGCCGGCAAAGAACAAGATTCCACCAATACCCAGAAGAGCGGTAAAGAGATGGGTGAGAAAAAGGGGCCAGAGTGATCTATGATACTGGTAGGGGAGGGTGACAGAAATAGCGCCGCGAATGGAACCGGGTTCCTGCCCCTGACCATCATGGCATGGCAGGCAGGTTTCTGTAAATGCCAGTGGTGCCATATAACGAAAGATTTTGCCGCCTTCTCTGTTTGTAAATGCAAACTGTTCTTTTGTTCCCTGCTCAAAGGACTTCAGCCAGGGAACTTCCCATTCTTTAGCTCTGTTTTCTTTTCGCAAGGGGTTCAGGCTGGTGATGTGAAAAAGGACAGAATCCTTGTCTTGTGTAAGGGAGGCGATTTGCCTTGTCATATATGCAGGGTTTATAAGAGTCATGCTGTGTCCATCCTCATCACGAATGGTCTGCCGCTCTTTTGGGATATGCGGGTTGGGGGGAGAGAGCTCAGTGGTGTATACATACACGCCCCCATGCATAAGGTTCCAGCGTCTGGAGATCATGATCTGCTCGAAAAAAGCACGGGCCGTTTCAAGGGCAGTACTGTTTTGCTCACGGCGATTATCCACTGTATTCCAGGCAAAAGAAGAAACAACCGCCAGGAGCCAGATCGTAATGGCGAGAAAACGCAGATTAGAGAAGAACTTGATCATGAGTGTTGTTGGTACTGTACTGTCCAATGTGATTAGAATGGCATTATAAAAGGCATGTCTTGTTCTGTAATTCTTTTAAGAGCACTTTCTCATTTTCAGAATAGTCCACAGGGACTTCAATCAGATGGACTCCATGACTGTTCAGGCATTCTGAGAGGAGAGGAATAAGGGTGTCATTCTTTGTGATTCGATATCCTTTGGCTCCATAACTCCTAGCATAGTGTATAAAATCCGGGTTGGAAAAATCAAGGCCAAAATTTGGAAGATCCATTCCGGTTTGTTTCCATTTGATCATTCCATATCCGTCATCCCGGAGGATGATGATTACCAGATGCAGATCCAGTCGAATTGCTGTCTCCAGTTCTTGAGAATTCATCATAAAACCACCATCTCCACAGACAGCCACCACCTGTTTGTCAGGATAAACCATTTTTGCAGCTATGGCCGCAGGGAAACCGGCACCCATAGTTGCAAGTGCATTGTCAAGGAGCAGTCCGTGGGGATGGGATGCCTTGTAATTTCTGGCAAACCAGATCTTGTACATGCCGTTGTCCAGGGAAATAATGGATGTGTGGGCAACGGCTTTTTTGATATCACTTACAATGTGCTGAGGGGTATTTGGAAAAGAGTCATGTCCCTGTTCCTGAAACACATGCTCACTAATTTCCTGATGGATCCTGTGGAAATACTTATATTCCTGGTAGCCTTCCTCCTGAAGGTGAGCACTTAGGGCGAGCAGGCTGTGACTGATATCCCCGATAATTTCGTGCTGGGGAAAATAGACCTCATCAATGTCAGCAGGAGAGAAGTTGATATGAATGACTTCCATTTCTCCATGGTTCATAAAAAATGGAGGTTTTTCAACTACATCGTGGCCTATATTGATGATCACATCGGCACGATTGATGGCGCAGTGGATATAGTCATGATCCGAGAGAGCTGCTGTACCGAGACAACGGGGTGAGTGCTCGTCGATGATGCCTTTGCCCATTTGGGTTGTGAAAAAATAGATCCCTGTGGTGTTGATAAGTTCTTGGGCAGCAACGCAGATATGACGGCGTTTGGCAGCGGCACCTAAAAGTAAAAGCGGTCTTTTGGCATTTTTTATGATTGCGGCGGCAGTGGCAATGGATTCTGGATTGGCCTGCGGGTGTTGGATGGTATGACAGACAAACGGCGTTTTGTGTACTTCTTCTTCTGCAATATCTTCGGGGAGTTCAATATGAATGGGCCCCGGTTTTTCTTCACAGGCAATTCTGAAACTGTCACGAACAAGTGATGGGATAGTACCGGAGTTAACGATCTGCTTGGTAAATTTTGTGAGCGGTTCCATCATTCTCACAATATTGAGGATTTGAAAGCGTGCCTGTTTGGATGTTTTGATGGGTTTTTGGCCAGTGATGAAAATAACAGGCATGCCTCCAAGGAGTGCATAGGAAACCGCGGTTACAAAGTTCGTGGCTCCTGGTCCCAGTGTGGAGAGACAGACTCCGGGCGTTCCGGAAAGTCTTCCATAGGTAGCGGCCATAAATCCTGCCGCCTGTTCATGCCGGGTAAGCACCAGGCGTATGGAGGAAGACCTCAGGGCTTCTAAGAAGGCAAGATTTTCTTCCCCGGGGATACCGAAAATTACCTCCACCCCTTCGTTTTCAAGGCATTTAACTAATAATTCTGCGCCGTTCATATTCACTCGTTAGACAAAGTTATTATGTATTTGTTTTTATTACTAGATTACCACTCAAGCTCAGCTTTGTTGCATAGTGCTGTAGGAGCTCGCCCCTGCGAGCGAATAAACATGTTGCCAAACCTGGAAGATCGCTCGCAGGGCGAGCTCCTACATTTCAATTTAGCAGTTACCTGAGTTTGGATGGTAATCAGGTTTTATTATGTCTGTTTATTACGTTATCATCATAATGCCCATAAATACAAGAAAACTGTATATCAACTGCAAATAGAGTTTTTGCGGGATTTTCCCATAACAGATTGATCCCAGCACTGTACCCAGCAGCACAAAAGGGGCAGAGACCATGAAGTTGGCCATGATTGGAATGGTGGTGAGGCCGCTGATTGCATGGACGGAGGCGACAAGATAAGAGTTGAAAAGAAAAAAACCGGTAAGGGTTGCCTTGATCTCATCTTTATTCCAGTTGTTTAAGGTGGTGTAGATTATGGTTGGAGGGCCTCCGGCACTAAATGCCGCCCCGATGGCACCGCTTAAGAATCCTACAATAAAAGACCAGGCTTTATGCAAAGTTCTTGGTTTTGGATGACTGAACAGACAGTACAGTGAATAGCTGATCAGCATGATGCCAAGACTTGTTTTGATAAGGTCTGAATTGACCTGTATAAGCAGGGTTGAACCAACAACCACACCTGGCAGTGCACCTATGCAGAGGGGAAGGATCTTCTTTTTATCCAGGTGGCGTCGCATTTTCAGGGCCAGAAATGTTGTGATAACAAGGCTGTTCAAAATACAGAGAGGGACAGCATTTTTAATATCTAAAAAAAGACTGAGCAGAGGCATGGCAACAAGGGCCGATCCGAATCCGGTCATGCCCTGGATGAAACCGGCAAGGAGAAAAATAGAGCTAATAAAGAGTGGATCGAGCATAACGGTATAATTTCCTTGAACAGACGGGCTGTTCTGTATACATTTCAAACGAGAATGACAAAAAGGGTACCCAACTGTATAATACAGTGTTTTCTTGCTTACCGAGAGGGCTTTTTATGTTAAAAGAGTCTTTTCTTTGTTGTTTGCAGCGTCCCTGGAACTTTTTTGCAAAGTACTATTCATGGCTTTACCCTGTTTTCCGGGTTTGGGCAATAATCGCATAACGAAATGGTTTTTTCATGCATAGTGAACAAAAAATAGAGGAGAATTCCTCATTTAAGGAACATAGGCGGAATCTATTGTTCTTTTCCGGCAGTGGTCGGGGTGAGATCCTGCAGGGGATGAAGGCTGCCCTTGGGGACGGCGCGAATCTGATAACTCTGGTGGGTGAAGAAGGTTCCGGAAAGACCATGCTCTGTAAAATGCTGCAGGAAGAGTTGACTGATAGTGGCAAAGTTGTCTTTTTGCCACAGGTCGTTGGTTCTTTTGAAGATATTGTTCGAGTTGTTGCGTTGGAGTGCAATATTGATATTCCTGCTGAGACAGACCGGGGGGCAGCAAAAAAGATCTTTTTAGAACTCCTTGCCACCAGGCGTGAGCAGGGTGAGTCACTTGTCCTGATTTTTGATGAATCAGAAAAACTGTACCTGGCAACATTGGAACGGATTCGCAAAGTCATTGATGATGCAAACAGTGAGGGTGGCGGTTTGCAGTTGGTGTTTTCCGGGAGACCAGGGCTTGAGACCCATCTGGAACAGTTGAAGTTGTGTGAATTCTCCGAAATTAGTGAGAAGCATTTTGTGCTATCTGAACTGAATGACGACGATACCTGGGAATATCTGAATTTTTGCATGCAGGTGAGGGGTGAAGAGAAGAAAGAGGTCTTTACCAGG
>JAOZKX010000021.1:10391-13078 GCA_029935135.1 Desulfocapsa sp. | reverse complement strand
GTGCCTCTATCTCCTTGAGCAGGGTCCCGCCAAGTTCAATACGTTCCTGGATATGTCCCGCCCCCGTCAAACCGATCTTTTCCAGTAAATCCCTGCCATACCCGAGATAACAGGCCTGTTTCTCGGGGGGAGCATCCGCTTGTATGGCAGCACAGGAGATCATCATAAAAAAGGTGATCCAGAAAACCGACTCCCGATACCCCCCTTCAACGAACATTTCACGAGTGCCTTCAACCAGGTAGGGACGAATACAGGCATGGAGCTTATGGCTATATGGGACTGGACTCTTGCGGACAGTCAGGGCATAATCAAATGTCTCAATGGTCCGATTCAGCATTTCTTCCACCTCACCATCCGCAAGATCATGGGAACCAAACAGGACATGCAGTTTTTCAAAGACCTCTTTTTCCCAATCACTTTTGATTATGTCACGCAGTTGCAGCATATTGCGCCGATGGGTAAGTGGTGTAAGATGAACGACGGTGAGGGTGGCCACCAGATACATGTTAAACTCACCAACTGCGAAGACGGTATGGGTTACATCCCGGGCCTTGATAAGCTCATCGTAGGCCTTCCGGGCACAGGCAAGCATCTCGTCTCGCCTTTTTATCACCCATTTCCGTCTGGGGTACTCTTTTTTGATCACCCCGCTCAAATCCGTCAACACCCCTCTTGGATCCAACAGAACACTGTGATCCGCCGCAAAGATTGAGGCATTGGTGGAGTCTGCAAGGAGGTGTTCCGCTGAATCATATCGTTTTACAGGAGCCAGGATGGCCTCCATGATTAACCCGTCATAACTGGAATCATCGATATCCTGTTCCGTTATGGAATCAAGGACGATGCCCAGATCTACATCACGGTAAGCGGCAAAGGGGGCATCAAGATCCATATGATGCAGCGATCCAACCAGATGGGCACCGACGAAGTCCGGCCTATCACCATATTTATCCATGATCCACTGGCGGGCGATATCAATGACCTGGGCAACAGTTCGTTCAGTTGTCATAGGAATGTTCCTGTGTTGAGTGAGTCGGGGGCATTGTCTGCTGCCCCCGATAAAAAGCATACAGGGTCAGCCCCGCCAGCCAGAGTGTGCAGCCGCCAAAAAGCCAGGCAAATGCATGGGGCGGGAAGACCAGACTGGAAGATCGGGCTGCCACATCCTGCACATGCTGGACGCCCCCCACCAGATTAAAGATTTCTCCTGCCAGGACAGATCCGAGAGCAGAACCGGCCATGAGATTAACGGAAAGAAGGCCGGCAATGGATGCCTGATGATCCCGGGAGACACTGTGCAGGGAGCTGTTGGTATTGGCTGCACTGAAAAAAGTGCTGCCGCAGCCGATTAATGCCTGTACAGCAATAATGGCACAGATGAAGACCATCCGTTTCTGGGGATCGGAGACAATCGAAGGCAGCACAATATAGCCGGCCACCCCGGCTGCCATGAGGCCAAGTCCCAAGGTAATGGTGGGTTGCATGCCACGCCTGTCAGACATCCCGCCTGCAAACGGCCCGATAATTCCCATGCTGACAGCACCGGATGCCAGAACAAGGCCGGCCTTGGCCGGTGTCAGCATCAACACATTCTGCAGGTAAAAGGGAATGATAAAATTGGTAATCCCCATAAGAATCCGCACGGAAAAGCCGTTCATGAAATTATAGCCAAGGGGCCTTGTACGCAGGAGCTGCAGGTGAAGAAAACTTTCCTCCCGGTTGAGTTCGTGACGCAGCCAGCCACCGATAAGCACCACACCAAAAAGGCTGCCTGCAAGCGCCGGGGCTATAGGACCGATGGAGTCAGAGAGCCAGTGATTGAGCATCCAGACCAGAGCCCCGAAACCGGCAATCATCCAGATCATTCCCCGCCAGTCAAAGAGAAGTTCCCGGTTGGCTTCACGCTCCATACCGGAGCGACTGGTCATAATGACATTCCACACCAGGGCAATCAAACCGATGGGAAAACTGATCAGAAAGATGGCCCGCCAGCTCCAAAGATGAATCAACACACCCCCTGCCCCTAATCCGGAAAGGATGCCCAGAGCAAAGGTCGTCCCGGCTACCCCCAGGGCCTTTCCATGCAGACGGCGGGGAAACACTTGCAGGACAATCACCTTGTTAAGGGAGAGGATACAGGAAGCACCCATTGCAGCAATAACCCGCATGACAAGGAGGGAGGAAAGGTTCCAGCTCAAGCCGCAGAGTCCTGAGGCCAGGGTAAAGACAACCAAGCCAGTCAGGTATATGCGCCGTATCCCGAACCGGCGTCCCAACCAGGCGGCAACCGGCAGAGACAGGGCAGCCGTCGCGGTATAGACGATGGCGACCCACTTGACCTGAGCAAGGGTGAGGTTCATTTCCGCTCGGATCACCGGCAGTGCAAGGTTCACCACCCCACTGTCAAAGGTACACATAAAGACACCGATCTGCATGCCGATCAGCATGATCCAGTAAAAAGAATCTGGTCGATTCTGCCTGGGGTCTGCCATGGAACAATGTTCTGATGATTTCCGGGGCATTCAGTCGGCTCAGTCTATTAAAAGTGGTGCGTTGACCAGTCTCTCGTCAATATAGTTGCTAACCTGGTGGTAAAAGTCCTCGCAGTCCCTGGTGCGACTGACTCGTCCCTGGTCAGTGGCAATGCCGAGGGCCTGCAGGAACTGCAGCAGCTTTATCCCTGCCTC
>JAOZKX010000021.1:0-10291 GCA_029935135.1 Desulfocapsa sp. | reverse complement strand
TCTGCAGATATTTCGTATAGAGTGCATCTTGCCCGGCATCCTTTAAAATATTGCGCAGCTGCAGCGGCCCCCGGCGATGGGTGGGAGGCTGCAGGTGAACAGCAGTCAATGCTCCGGTAGTATACATGACAAACCGTCCGAAATTGACCATAAAATCACTGAGTCCACTGGCATCCTTCATACCCTGGAGATTGGCAGCAACACTCTTCAGTTCGTTCTCACAGCGGGCCCGAACCCATTTCCGCCTGGAAAATTCATCCTGTACCTGCCTGTTCAGACCGACAAGGAATTTGCCGGGATCCAGCAGAATACTGTCAGCGGCAAAGTTATCTGCATGCAGACAGTCGGAAAGGATCATCTCTGCACTCTTGAAAAGACGGGGATTGCAGCGGATCACCTCGACGATATAACCGTTGACATTGCGTTCACTGTTCGCCCTATCCTCCACACTCCCGGTAACCACTCCGATATCAACATCACGATAGTCCGGGAAAGGGTCCTCGGGGGCCATATGATTGATGGAGCCGATAAGGTAGGCCCCTTGAAAGCCAGGATCATCGGCAAAGCTTTCCTGGATATAGCTGCGAGCCATTTCTACTATCTCGCTAACGGTTTTCACATGCTCTGACATCACGGGTCTCCTTTTTCTGTATCGAGGGAACAACATGTGCAATCGACCTTTTCCGGGTCCAGCTGTTTAAACTCATCACGGAGCAGGGTCACCATCAGATCGTTGACCTCCTCCCGATCATAATCAAGAAAAATGTTGTGGGCCGAGTTCTTGAAACAGTAACAGGTGAAACTCAGGTCCAGTGAATGCAAGAAGGTAGATATCCCAGGGTTGTCAACAGTGATATCATGCGCTCCATGAAGCAAGCTCAGACGCCTGAAGGTCATATCCTGCAACTTGATCTCTGTCTGCGCCTCCAGCATGGCAAACATCATCCGTACAGGGGCCACCAGGTACTGAAAATAGTTATAGGTACTCTCACTGTCCATGGTGTCGGCAGGTCCGCCCCGACCACCTCGCATGGGCTTGGGAACCATGGGGATCAGCCAGGAGATAAAATAGGTGGCCAGGCGATTTTTCACCACACGGGAATAAAAGGAATGCCGCCTTGCTGGAAAAAGTGCAGGAGCCGAGAGGATCAATTCATGGACGGGACGCACCTGGGCCAGATAGCAGGCCAGCATTCCCCCCATGGAGTGGCCGATGACCGAGATTTTCTCATACTGCTGCGAGTACAGGTCATATATATCGACGATCTGTCGAAACCAGTCCTCTTTATGGATGGCCAGGATCAGGTCCTGGTTAATCTGCCCAAAACCATAAATCAGGGGGGCATAAAAATCGATACCTTCCCTGTCCAGTCGTTTACCAAGAATTCTCCACTCCATGGGTGAGGTGGTGAAACCATGGAGCAGGAGAACAAGGTGTTCGCGTTTTGCCCCACTGCAATGAGCAATAGGTCGGCATTCCCGGTATCGGTTGAGCTCTTCTTCCCGGGTAAAATTCCTTGCCGTGCGCTTGACCACCCAGCGCCCGAAAAGAAACACCAGGATGCGGATGAGGTGAACCGTAACGAAAAACAGGAGAACGGCGAGAATGATACGAACCAGGTGCAGATTACGGATAAACTCAATATCCACTGCAGCAACAATGACCACAATAAGAAGCAAAAGGTAGAGCGGAGCAATGATTGTCGCTCTGTGCAGAATACGGATTGTCCGCATGGTTGGCATATAAAACCCTCTCTCTGGCCTCTTGACAACAGTAACGATAAGGCAACCCTTGCATACTATTTGCCGAAATAACGATCCATACTTATATGAAATTTATGCCGGAATAGCAATGTACACTTGTGATGTTTGGATGCCAAACGCATTGTAAACAGACAAAATCTTCACAACATATTTACATCAGTGTTCCATTAGGTTAAAAACAACAGCCATGGAAGACAAAAGCACCTGTTTTCTCTGGAATCCGCTGCACAGTCCGACACCAGTTACCAATCAGTCACTCTTCCCCCACAGAAGGAGATGTTTATGTCAGAATTCAAAGATGTCACAATTATCAAAGAAGCGAGTATCTATTTTGACGGCAAGGTCAGCAGCCGAACTGTTGTTTTCCCGGACGATTCCCGTAAAACCCTGGGAATAATGCTTCCAGGGGAATATGAATTTAACACTGATGATAAGGAAATTATGGAAATCATTTCCGGTGATCTGGATGTATTACTGACAGACTCGGAAGGATGGAAAACGATCACAGGTGGAGAACTGTTTGAAGTAGCGGCGAAGTCTACATTCAACCTTAAAGTAAAGAAGATTACCGACTATTGCTGCTCCTACATAAAGGAGTAATAAAGCTGCCCCACTCGGCACCATTAATATTGACTGCCCATATGCAGGTTTTAAAAAGCATCTCGCCCATAAAGCTCACGGCAACAACAAACAGCAAGTTACTGCACAAGGCCAGCCCCGGTATAATCATAAATTGCATAGACAAGTCCGGCAAAAATTCCTATGGTAAAAAACAATCGGAATCGCTGCAACCAGGGAACCTTTTCTCCCTTTGCCATATATTGGATAAAACCGACAAGAACATAGGTGATCCCGATTACAAATGGTGCAGTCAGCACAATCTGACCAAGCGTTGCCTGAAGAGTAGCCAATGGGCTATCGGCAAGTTTCAGATTGAAAATAATATATGCTGCTGCTGTAAGATAAAATGATACTTTTTCTCTGGTCGTTTTCATATGCAAACTCTCAATAGTCTTTATTTTCCCCAGACAACTCTCCCCGCTCACCTGCTCAGTTGTCTCCTCCTGCTGCCCGACACCATGCATTTCCTGCAGCCTGTGGAGCCAGATATAACAGGTGAAACAGATAAAGCAACAGATTGCGATCTTTTTATGGAACCGGGAATATGTCAAGCACATACTCCTGCCCCACTGGGGAAGGAACGGACCCGTTTTTTGGAACTGATCAAAGATATTGAAACGAGAAAAGACAGCTACGCCGAACAGTTAAGTGCGCTCACCCTGGCAAACCTTTCTGCAAAAAAAGACAACAGCGAAAAAAGCCATCAGACGATCATGGCCTCACTCTTAGGCGGACATGGGGAAGCGACTCAGGAGGCCAGTGATGATGACAGCCGAAAAGAAGAACTCTGGCAGGCACGACTGGTCCTGGCCCTGGCAGAAAGACTGGACAAAGAAGAGGCAGAACTTGCTGCAAGCCTGGCCAATATAGATTCCGATGAGCTATCACTTTTCCAGGACCTGAAAGGAGAGATGGATGCTGAGGAGGTGGACGGTGAGGAGAACCCCTTTGCCGAGCTGCAGGCCATTCGTGCCAAAATGGGACAACCGCGACCGGGTGCCATGAAAAAACGATTTCAGTCCTGGAAAACCCTTTATGGTGCCGGTCCGCTCCCCGAAAACTTCTGGTTCTGGATAACAACGGACGAAGAAGCAGCAGAACTGCTGAGCACTGATTACGAAATACAGAGTAAACGGACTACCGTGCCGCTGTTACTGCTGGACATTCCCAGGCAGCTCGCCATAGAAACAAAAGACACCAGAGATCTAATCAAAAACTTTCAGGAAGAGGCAGCCTCACTTCGCCAGACCATTAGCCAAAAGCTGCGTGAAATCATCTCCCAGCCCCATCTCAACCTTGTTGACCCCATTGCTCTTCTTCCAGACGCCGGCATCCTGGCCCGCGACTGGAACGAGATGATAGATTACCACTTTCCCGAAGAACAGTTTGGGCGTCAGAAACTCAATCTGCAGTTTCTGGCCAACATCCCTTTCTACACACTTTTAAATGCACCGGCAGCCACACAACAGAGCGATCTGCAACATGGCATTCTGGCAATTTGTGAGCAACAGTAACCGGGCAGGACTCAGTCACCGCAACAGGTGTATGGGTTAATGGTCATAACCGGGCACAGGGCAGACTTCACAACCTTATCCGCGACACTGCCAAACATTATTTTCTCCAGCCCTTTGTAACCATGGGTGCCCATAACGATGACATTTTCTTTCGCATCGCCGGCATAGGAGATGATCTGTTCGGCAACATCACCCATCAGCACCTTGCCACTCACAGATGTCACCCCTTTGCCCTGAATAAACTCTTCTATCTCCTTGGAAAAGGTATCCATTTTTGCCTCTGCCTGCACATGCAGGTCACGCTCAAGGTCGGGAATATTCATCTGGGGAACAAAAAATCCGGAATAGTCTTCAAACTTCTGTACAACAAAAATCAGCAGCAGTTCGGCCTGAAAACTTGCCGCCATAAATGCAGCAGACTCTGCGATCACCTTAGAATTATCAGAAAAATCGACCGGTGTAACAACTCGTTTTATCTGTTCAAGTCTTTTCATACTATTCCTCCTCAAAGTTTTTTGTTCTTTTCCTTACTTAAATTTTCTCATAAATTTGCCTCTCTCACAAGAAAATTATGCACCCCACTCCTGTAAAATCATATACTTTTTATCAATCAACCATTCACCTGCTAGAAGACAGGATTATGATCAAAGAAGTGGCGGGTAGTCAGGGTCCGATAGGTACGCGTTTCACTGCGGGCAATAAAAGAATGGGTTACGGCTCCATTTGAGATAAAACGAACGCCTTCCAGGAATTCTCCGTCTGTAATTCCGGTCGCGGCAAGAGATATCTTACGTGAGAGAATGAGGTCTTCCACCCGAAAAATCTTTTTGAAGTCTGAGATATTATGTCGTTCAGCCTCCTGCCGGTGTTGATCTGTCTCATAGGATATTATGCCTTCAAGATATCCTCCCAGACAGCTGATGGCCGCAGCCACCACTGTTCCCTCCGGAGCAAACCCATAGCCCATATAGATATCAGCCTTCTCACCGGTAATAGCTGCCAGACATCCTGATATTTCACCTTCCTCAATCAATTTGATCCTGGCCCCACACTTTCTTACCTCCTGGATCAGACTCTGATGTCGCTCCCGATTAAGAATACACACCGTCACATTTTCCGTGTATTTTTTCAGAACTCTGGCCACCCGCTTTATATTAATGGTGGGCGACTGATTAATATCTATTACCTCTCCCACCTGCGGCCCCACCACCATTTTATACATCCTCAGATTTGGTATGGGCTGAATAGTCCCCTCTTCGGCAAGCACAGCATAGGAAGTAGCATTGTTTCGTCCGTCAGCCGCAGCATGATGGGCCTCGAGGGCCACAACCATCAAATCCATCTCTGGACCACCCTGGCCAATCTTACTCGCCAACTGATAGATTTCTTTGCGCCGGGAAAAGCGATCATTGATAATACGACCGCTAATCATCAGTCGATTAAGGGTCTTGGCAATTGCCTTTCTGGTTTCGTTGAGTATGGCATCATGATTGCCAAGTCCCTGATCTCTGGCAGCGGTCAGAGCAGCAATCTCAGTTGCCCTGACTATTTCCATTCCATAATTTATATTCATCTTTCTACCATCTGGTAAATGGTTACCATGCTTTAATCTGCCTGAGAATCCGGTCACTTTCCTGCTTGAGTTCCACTCCCAGGGCCGTATCTTTTATCTTCATGGGTTGACGGAACTCATCGATAAGCTCAATATCCAGAGGCACAGACTCATGCTTCAAGGCAGCCTCTTTCATCTCTTCCGGAGTAGGCAGAATAATACCATACAGCTGATACGGGGTATGCACCAGGGCATGGCCCCGATTATAGTAGGCGGCGGCAAAGCCTCCATCCACATTGATCGCCACCCCGTCCTTTGAAGCCATATGATCCCCCTTTGAATAATCGACGGGGGTATGGCCGTAGACCACCCGTTGAATTCCAAACTCCTCCTGCAGTTTTGCCTTAAACTTATCCGTCTGCAGGTTTTTCTTCCAAAATAGAGTCCTCTCCGTATGACTCTCCTTATCAAGGAGGAAATATCGTTCGAAGGTTTTCATGGCATGCTTACCAAAAAAAGGCGAACGGGGACCGCACCAGAGATAGAAAAACAGGGCCTGATCCTCTGCCGCCTGAGGCTCTCCTGCCAGATACCTCTGCCCCGTTCGAACAACCGTCTCTTGAATAAAATCCAGCAGCTCTTTGCCCTTACGACCGAGGAATGTCTCAAATTCACCATCTTCCCGAGAAGGAAGCAGGGCATGAATATTTAAGGAGTTATTGTGCACATGATAGGTCTTGCCATGTTGAAAAAAGAAGCCCAGCAACCGTTTCAATTTCTTATTGGAGCTAAACTGCTGACTGAGATCATCGATGATTTTTTCTTCCTCGACCGTCAGCTCACTTGGGTTTTCCAGGTTAATCGTGGGAAAATGACAGTCGTTGAGACCGGCGGTATCCCCATCTGCCAGCATCTTCGCCAGGCGATCCAGCCAAAGTCTCGCTTCCATCTCATATTCAGGAAAATCGGCTATAGTCTGTTCTTCAAGCTTAAACTGAATCACAGCCAGGGCCTTTTCCATGCTTCTCCCCCGATCGGTCTTGGCCTTGACCTTGCAGGTAATCTTTGCAACCGGATAGGTCTCCTCGGCAAAGGCAGCAAGTCCTGAGGTATCAAAGCCCAGTCGTTCCATCAGCTCGAAATGATCATAACGACTGGTAATCCGTATGGCCTCTGCTATCAGTGAACGGTTGCCGGAAGCAGCGCCCATCCAGAGGATATCATGATTGCCAAAAACATAATCAACCATGGGCAGGTAAAAAGGAGAGGAGAGAAAGCGGATAATTTTATCCGGCTGGGGCCCCCGATCAAAAAGATCCCCAAGGACAATAATACGATCAAGGAGAACCAGACGAATGGTATGTGAAAGATGACTGATCAAACGATCAGACAGTGCCTCCACCTCAAAAATCTGATCGGGTACGGGAAGACCGGAAAGAAGTCTTTTAATGGTATTGCGAAACTCAGGAAGAAAAATATCCGCACTTCGATGACGGATATTGGTTAAACGATATTTCAGGATATCCACCAGACAAAAGATAACATCCTGACTGTCCAGAGCTATCTCATCATCCTTAAAATATTTTTTCCGCCGGATAATCCTGGTCAGATACTGGATTTTATCACTGCTGAAGGTGTTGGGCAGAGCCTCGCGACAGGTCTGGTAAAGCATACCAAAACGGCCGCGGAGGATAGATTTAAAACGCTCACCCTCACCATGGAGATCACTGATCCAAAGGCTTACCGGTATATTGGAGTTGAGTTGATTTTCCAGGTGCAACAGCTGTTCGGCCAGCTTATCAATCGTACCTGTTTTATAAGGAGTAGTGCTGCTCATGGATCTCTCTCCGGAAAATGATTGGCTGCCGTCAAGTTTGCTGCCTGCAACATTCTTTTCTGCTCTGCTTCAACCCGCTGAACCGTTACGGGTCTCGGTTACATTATGTTAGCCGTCTTTGCCAATTTTATCAAACAATCTCGTAACTATTCACTAGCACTTCATCTTCGTCCATTTCAGCCTTCTCGAGTAACACTAGTACGCTTCGAAGGCTCAAATGAACGAACCTGAGGCACTATTGAACAGTTACAGTCCAGTGCTAGAGGAAAATCAGTGCCCACGCTGAATAATTACACAATCGCATCAATTATCGCACAGAGGCAGGCCTGAAATAACGCATTAGATGATTCAATAATCACCAGCAACCTTTTGCAGGAGAACAACATCAGCAGCAACCAATTGCAGTTTTGCCTGCAGCCTGGCAGCCAGCCACGCCATTGTTTCCTCGGAAAAGAAACAGACATGGGTTGGGTCATTTTTATAGTGCCAGTTGGCAAATGCAGCCTGATCCCGGGCCAGTTTTGTCATGATCCCCAGCCAGCCCCCCGGTTTTACAAGAGACCAGAGGCGGGCAAATTCTTTCTCCGGATTGTGGAAATGCTCAACCACTTCACTGGCTGTAATAAAGTCATACTGACTCTCCAGAACATGTGGAAAAGGAGCATAAAAAGGATCAAACAGTTTCATCTGATGTCCTGCTTCAGCAAACATCAGATGAAGCGTGGGACCTGGACCGCAGCCAAAATCAAGGCCAAAACTTGCCGGCGGCAATCGTTTGTGCAAGGGGGTAAACAGGCGACTGAGAAAAGTACGGTAGCTGCTGTCCTCTGGTGAATTCTGGTGTTTATCATACTCAGCCCGCTCAGCCTGACAAGAGAGATGTTGCGAGGGGGAAACAAATATCAGCTGACAGCATGCACACCTGTAATAGTCACGGAACTGATCTTTATGAAAGAATCTGTTCCCCTTTTCACAGCCGCACAGGGGGCAGTGGTGATTCACCGCTTCCCTGCTGCTCATTCACATCCCGCCCAACCATAGCCCCAACGCCAGGGAAGACCTGTGCAGGGCATACCGCCAATTCGTACTGCCCGATACATCAGATTTGCTATCCCCGTATACAATAATACCACCTCCCGGGCAGAAAGATGATACTGCAAACTCAGCTCAGGAAGGCGATCGGTTCCGGTTGCCGCAACACAGGACTGTAAGGCACGATCCGCTTCCCGGCGCAGGGCAAAACTCTCTTCCGCATCTGCCGTTCGCCCTCCGGCCTTATGATACACCAGGTCATGGGTGACACAGCAGGACTGCCAGGGCGGTAGATCGCCATGAATCGTTTGAAACTGGGAAATATGCGTGGCGAGATACTCCCAGCCCACAGAGAGTCCACCGCTGCAACCATCTGTTGTAAAAACAGTCAGTTCACCTTGCTTCTGTAATTTATTAACTACCAGCTGCTTATGGCGTCCCATTTCCAGCTGCCGTTCCAGGCTGTCAACTGCTGATTCGCCATAACTGTTACCGGCAGCAAACAATAGCAGCAGCAGGTACGGGAAGGTATATACCCTTAGGACAATTCGCATGCGTATATCCTCACGGAGATTGATCCCGATATGTTTTTGCTGGAATCGGCCGCCGCACCAGCAGAGCAGTCCGAATCAATAGACGCTCGAGGGAACTTAACTCAGCCCGATCAGCCAGAACTTTCCTGGCCAGTTCCGGTTCATCGGTTATAATTCCATCCACCCCAAGGGACATCATTTGTGACATGGAAACCTGGTCATTCACTGTCCACACATACACTTTTTTCCCGGCATCCTGCGCTTTTCTGATAAAAGAGGAAGTGGCCATACCCATATTCACGGCAAGAAAATCAACATCCATTTTGCTGCTGTTGCCGATGGATTTGGCAATAAGCAGTCCGCTCTCCCAGTCAGGCCGCAATGCCTTCAGTTTTTGCACACCTTTGTACTTAAGCGACATAATGGCGACATCTGCAACCATTTGGGTCTGCTCAACAATATCCACAACCCGCTGCTCCAGCTGCTTATCATGTCCATAATATTTCAGTTCAATCATGACCCGCGCCTTCCCCTTCGCCTCCATCAACACTTCGGCAAGGGTTGGCATTCGCTCGCCTGAAAAGGCAGGGTCAAACCAACTGCCGATATCAATTTCCCCAAATTGCTGCACACTCCCATCCCACACCTTCAGATCCACCCCCGCAAGCTTCATAAGATCGCTGTCATGAATGACCATAACCTCCCCATCCACCGACTCCTGCACATCGATCTCTATCCAGTCAGTATCATCCGCGATGGCCTGACGCACAGAGGCCATCGTATTTTCCGGGGCCTTTCCTGCTGCCCCTCGATGGGCAATGATCTGCACAGCATCTTCTGTCTGAATTGAATGCAGGAGAAAAGTACCAACCAATAAAGAAATAGCAGTACCCGCTGCCAGCAGCAGAGCAAAGCGGGGCGCAGTCAGCTGCCAATGTTTTTTTTTACCCTGATCCCTTAGAACAGTTGTATTCATGCCAGGACCATAGCGCGCTGCCAGAAGAATCAGGAGAACGGCAAAACTCCCGGAACTGCACATGGTGAGAAAAAAATTCACCCCGGACCAGAGAGCAACAAGTCCTCCCAGAACAACGACCAGTATGCGGATTGAGTCAAAAAAGAAGGGGACTATCTGGGAACCAAGCAACTGCATACAGCCCAGGACAAATGAACTCAACAGCAATGAGGCAAGGCCCCAACTACTAAGCAGCAGGAAGAAGGATTGCTTATGACCACTGCTCAACTTTTCGCTTTTACTAAATGAAGCTGCAGGAGAGATGTCATGAAACAGAACAAGGGGAAGTGCCAGGGACCAGGAGAGGAGCTTGCGCAGCAGGAGAAGCAGCATGGCCAGCAATAAAGAGCCGATAAGCACCATGGCAAGCAGGAATTCGGAAGGCTTTTCTTTCAGATAGTAATTGATATCATAGTCTGTAAT
>JAOZKX010000247.1:2769-4203 GCA_029935135.1 Desulfocapsa sp. | reverse complement strand
GGCATATGGATACATTTGCCTACGATGCAAACGGCAACCTGACAAGCCTGACCAATCCTCTGCGCCAGACTCTCTCCACTGAATATAACAGCAACCAGCAGCCTGTTAAGACCACCGATCCCATGAGACGGACCCTGGAGAGAACATTTGATGCAGAGGGAAATCTTACCTCATTTAAAGATGCTCGTTTACTGACAACACATTTCACCTATGATGATAATAATCGCTTAAAAACAATCCGTAATCCACTAGATCAGGTCATAAATAAAACCTATGATTCTCTGGGTCATGAAATTGAGACTGAAAATAGCCGTGGAGATCTGATCAGCCGTGAGTTTGACCAGTTAGGAAATCTACTTTCCAAATCATACAATTCCTCAGTGCAGTTCACCAACAGTTACGATAACGGCAACAATCTGATCTCTTCTGACCACACCCTGCTCGGTGAAAAACAATATACATATGATAACAATAGTCGGGTGAGTAGTATTACATGGCCCGATAATACAACAGTATCTTTCACCTACAACACAGAAGGAGAGATCACCTCGACAACATACCCGGACTCACTCACAGTTTTTTACAGCTATGATGATTTTTGTCGGCGGAAACTTCCTTCTCCATTTCGACACGGACCTGGCGATGATATCAGTCCGCACGGAGAAAAAAAGAATCAGGTTGTGAATATGTCCTGGACAGGAGGAAGCCTGGATCTGCGATATGATAAAGTTGCCAACCTCCTCCAGGAGAGCAGGGAAAATGGAAGCGATAGCAGCTATTGGTATGATGCAAATGGAAAAATCCTTTCCATCATTCACACAGATGGCAGCGACAATGACATTAGCATTGAGAACAGCTATGACGCCGCTGGCAAACGAGTACAAACTCTGAATAATCAATCGCTGAGTCCACCACTGCCTCCTGGTTTTTCCACAAGCAACTATGACGATGCCAATCAGCTGCTTACTGCAGGCGCCACCACCTATCAATATGATAATGACGGCAACACAAGTGCTATCGGCACCTCTTATTCAGCAAGCTATAATGTGGAAAGCCTCCCCCTTTCTACTACCATCAACGGGGTCACCACCAACTATTTTTTCAATGGTGAAGGCTTCCCCTATCGTATTATAACTGGTGGACTTGATTATCTGTTTCACTGGGATCATGGTGGCAGACTCCTATTCATCACGGATCAGTCAGGGACTCTTATCAGCAGATTTTTGTATCGCGGCAAACGACTGGTTGCACAGCAGGATATCACTTCAGCCTGGTATTATTATCACTTTGACAGCAACGGCAACACAATTGCATTGACCGACAGCAGTGGTGCTGTGGTGTGTGAATATGCTTATTCACCTCATGGACTGTACACAATGAGCGGAACAGCGCCATATAATCCTTTTACCTATGTCGGAATGTTGGGTGTTCTTG
>JAOZKX010000247.1:0-2759 GCA_029935135.1 Desulfocapsa sp. | reverse complement strand
CCCAGAATGGTGATATCTACCTGATGACAAACAGATTATATTCGGCAAGCAGTGGACGTTTTCTACAGCGGGACCCTATTGGTTTGACAGGTGGAGCTAACTTATATGTTTACGCCGGAAACAACCCTGTCAGCTTTATTGATCCCCAGGGAACTGAAGAAGTAGACCCTGATGACTATGAAGAAGATATGCCCGATGCTCCCTACGACGACGAAAGGCAAACAGGCACACCTGGCTCTGGTGCTGAAATTCCCTGGTATGTGAATGGAGATGATGATCCCGAAACCAAAAGCAGTGTCGTAGATGACGCTGTAGATGCAGCGACAGAAGAATATGTTAAATACCCAGGAATGCCCATGGGCAATTTTGTCAGTGCCGCCAGGGCAGCCAAAAAAGGCAAAAAAGCAAAAGCAGCTTGGGAATTATGCAAAGGGGCCATAGGATGTATTCCTGGGGGGGGCACTGCTGTGAATATTGCTCTGGATGTTGGTGAAATACAGTATAACAATGCCGTAGACAGTGATGCCTATTCTAAAGCTGTAAAGGCAAAATTCATCCCTAAAGATGGTCCCAAAAGACCTGGGCAGAGGCAGAGGAAGGGTGAAACGGTACGCTGATGCTGGTGCTGTCTCCTATAAAACTGCTGATTTTTCTTTACCATTTGATCCCTCAGAGGACATACTCTCCCATGAAACATATTATCCAGTCTCAAATACTCTTTCTCTCCCTTTTCCTGTTTCATGCCAACGCAGAAGCTGTAAACAGCTATTATGCATTTGATGCTGCAGGTCGCATCCTCCAGTGTAATTACGGAACGAACGGCATGATACAATACTCCTATGATGAAGTTGGCAACATCACAAAGATTAACAGTTTTGCTGCCACTGCATTTGTCGATACCGATAGCGATGGCATGGATGACAATTGGGAGATTTTCTATTTCGGCTCAATTCTCATTGCAGATGGCAACAGCAATTTTGACTACGACGGATATAGCGATCTAGAGGAATACCTTTTCTGGCTTGCAGAGACCCTGGATGAAAAGGGTTCACCATTTAACCCGATAATCTATAATTATACCCAGGCAAATATACTCCTGATGATCACCCCCATTCTTTCCGTTGGCCGTTGAGATTTATAAATCGGTCTTTCTGAGGAAAAGGTAGAGTAACATTACACGATATCTCTGGCAAACAACATCGTGCCTGCCAAGCACCTTGATTTTTCTTTTCACAAGGCGTAAGAATCTGCTCCATGAGTGAAGATCGCTATATCCTTCATATTGACATGGATGCATTTTTTGCCTCCGTGGAACAACTGGACAACCCCAAGTATGCTGGAAGACCGCTGATTGTTGGCGGAAACCCTGAGGGACGTGGAGTTGTGGCAGCCTGTTCATATGAGGCCAGAAAATATACCATCCATTCTGCCATGTCCGGGGCAAGGGCCTTACGACTCTGCCCACATGCTGTTTTTGTTCGTCCACGCATTGCCCGCTATCGTGAAGTATCAACACATATTATGGAAATTTTCCGGCGCTACACAGAATGCGTGGAACCCCTTTCCCTGGATGAAGCCTTTCTCGACATCAGCGAAGATCACCACTCCATGAGCGAGGCAGCACAGACAGCAGAAGAGATACGCAGAGCCATATTTGAGGAAACCGGCCTGACGGGATCTGCTGGAATATCCTATAATAAGTTCCTGGCAAAGACAGCTTCTGACCTTAATAAGCCTGATGGACTTTCCGTTATTACAAAAGAGGAGGCAAAAGATTTTATCGCTTCCCTGGCCATTGGAAAATTCTTTGGTGTGGGTCGGGTGACTGAGAAAAAAATGCATAAACTCGGGGTTCGTACAGGCAAGGACCTGCTCCGTTTCGATCAGGACGAGCTTATCTCCTTATTTGGTAAAGCCGGCGCATACTTCCATGCAATCGCAAGGGGCAGAGATGACCGCCCTGTGCAGATCAGCCGCACAAGAAAATCCATCGGTACAGAAACCACCTTGCCAAGTGATATTACTGACCTGTCTCAAATTGAAGAGATCATCAATACACTCGCTCAGAAAGTTGAAAAGGCCATGCACAACAAAGGAGTGGCGGGACACACCCTGACCCTTAAAGTACGATACCATGATTTCAGTACAGTAACGCGTTCCTTAAGCCTTAGCGATCCCATTCAAAATGCAGAGGAGATTCTCCAGCACACCCCTCATCTCCTTCGGACAACAGATGCCGGGACAATCAAACTGCGACTACTGGGTATCACCCTTTCCAACTTAAGTACCAATGATCAGAAAAAACCTGTCCAGCTGCAACTTCCCTTTGCAAACAGTGAGACCGACGAGCTCGAATAAGGGTTCTGAGGCTAATTTTGTATAATTATGCTCTCCATTCCTTTACAAAAAGAAAAGACTGTTTACATCTTCATATGGGATTGCTATGATTTTTTCATACGCAGCCACATGAGATTCAAACATTACCCAAGATTTTAATTGATACATACTGACACTCTATGAAAGACCTGATTCGTTCCATCGCAAACATATTCCGCTGGCTTGGAAAAGCCCTTAACACAATACGACTCATCACTCTAAACCTTGTATTTGTGGTGCTGGTTTTCTTTCTCTTCTCTACTCTCGCCTTTCATAGCAGTACCAAAGAAGTGAAAAGTGCAAGCAGTGGTGCCCTGCTCCTAAGCCTCAAAGGAAATATTGTGGAAGAAAAGAAGCAGAGCGATCCACTCTCCACCATTCTC
>JAOZKX010000246.1 GCA_029935135.1 Desulfocapsa sp. | reverse complement strand
AGAATGTGTGGTTTTCCTTCAACAGATGTGTTGCAGGTTTTGCGGATAGGTGTGGCAGAGATGAGAAGAGGTATATTGGTGCGAGCACAGGAGTGCAAACAGAAATGGACACCAATAGGCATCCATCTCTATTTACCCTGCAGTTTTTATTGGCCTACTCAGTACTCAAGAAAGCACTGTTTCTCAGGAATGGGGAATGGTTTTGATAAGACGACGAATATCATCAGATTGTTTCACCCCTGGAGACATACGGCTGATTTCTTTGCCGTTTGCATCAGCGAGGAGCAATGTTGGCAATGCACGAATACCATACTGATAAAAGATATCCCGATCACCTGGAACCGTAGTCTGCACATATTGGATATCAATTTTTCCACGCAGCTCTGCAGCCATATCATTAAGTATGGTAACCTGCAGACGACATGGCCCTCCATTGGGATCTAAAAAAAACACAAGTTTATGCGCTGCCAGTCCTTGCCTTACTCCCGAGGACTTACCTGAAACAGTGGGTTGAGATTGTGTTGCAACAGTCTCCGCATCTTCGCCCACTTGTTCATCATTGGAACACGCTGTTATAAAAAAGAGTAAAAAGGATAAAAAGAGGATTTTTTGCATATTGAACCTTAAAAAGTAAGTAAGTTAATTTTTTTCCAGCAGGCTGTAATAACACACCTAATTTGTGCACTCCGCATTCGTTCTTTTTGAAATCTGGAGCTGACAATATAAACTGACCTGCTTAGCTGTCAAGAATATAACTAAACCCTTAATCTGCATTTTTACCATCACCTTCAACAGATGAGAAGAAAAAAATTATCTGGCAGGTGCAACCTTAAACAGGACAACATGGGTGCAGCAAAATAGAAGGCATATTTACAAAAGCACCAAGCATATGCGGCAGTGAAGTCATACCACAAAGTCACCAGGTCAGGGTGTGGGGGGCATAAATTCTTTGAAATAACCTGGGCTATCGGTGGAGGGTACGCCTTCTTTTTCTATAGAATTCGTATGGTTATTCGCTGGCTTGCATTTCGTATCAATTTGATGTAACCTTTCCATTCCCTGTCTAACCAGCTAGTATTCTTTCAGAAATGACCGAATGGTCATAATGGGTGAGGTGTGTCCAGCGTATGCAGTGTCAAAAATGTTCCAACTGGAAATGTGAGAGTATGTCGTATGCAGAACTTGAAGAGAATTGGGAGTTAGCTATTGGAGGAATAGTGACTCCAGGACACAGGAGAAGATTCAAGAAGGAAACGGTGAATAGAGGGCTAGCCTTTGAAGATGTAAGACTAAGTTATAAGTATTGTTCCAAGGGAATCCTGACACGCTTCTATATTATGAAGAGCGATAAGGATACGAAGGGAACAGTACCAATAAAGAATTGTAGAGAATACCGCATAGGCTCTGAGGCAGATGTGTCAGTTGAGGTCCCTTCACCACTTTGGACAGCTTGTACAATTGAGTCTCATGGGCCTTCCAGGGTCAAGGGTATCTCTTTTACACCTGGGTTGTACGAGCGAGGAATCTACTTCCGGGTTCCAATGTGTGGAGAGATAAAGCCCAAAGTATCAAAGCAGAAAATGACAGTTACCTTAAGCTTCGATAGCAATGAAGAGTATCTGCGATGGTGGGGACGGTTGTACCCAGAGGAATTCAGGAAGTTGAATGCGTCGTAAACTGCCTGATATTTGTCGTACGAAGACAAAACTTAGGGTTGAGCAGTCAGCAATGGATAGATACCTAAGGTCTTTTCTTCGGGACCTACCCTTATGCCAGACCTCAGCAATGTACTTGATAGAACCAGATTTATTGACTTTAACGCCGAAGCCCTGTAGATTAGTGTCTTTTAGGCAGTAGATGGTTCCATTAGGCCTTAAATTGCTAACCAAGTGATTTGTAATTGAAACTTGTGACATTCCGTACCCTCTTCCGGTAGATGAATGGTAGAGGATTCGATAAAAAAACGGTATAATCTAGGAATTCAACGAAAGGTAGAGAACAGGACCAACACAAGATAACATATTGGTATAATTGGCGGAAGTGCATGAGAATCGAACTCACCTAACGAGTGATTAACCCGTTACACCGGATTTGAAGTCCGGGAGCGCCACCAGTGCACTATCCACTTCCACAACTTATTTAACTGTAATAATAAACGCAACGGAAGACAACTTTTAATACGATATCTCAAACTATTCAAGGGTTCAAACACTTTACCTTCAGATAGTTAAAGATTCGTTATAATTTTTTCTCCCTTTATTAAAAATAATTTACCTGAAATAGACAACAATATGCAATGTGAACGGCTCATAAAACAGATCAAATCATGGTATATTCATGTAAGTAATGAAACAATGGCTCCAGCCCGTATGGTTTCTTTTATGGAAGACCATGCAGCAGAATGTTCCATCTGCCGGGAAGATCCTGATGTGCAGGAAGAAATCGAAAAGATCACTGAAATGATCCTTCCGGAATCTAAAATTCCTAAAGCAGTTCGTATGCAGCAGGAGCAGGAAAAGATGGCACAGGAAACTGAAGAGGCAGCTGAAGAGGAGACTGAAGAGGAGACTGAAGAGGAGACTGAAGAAGATGATGGAGAGAATGTAGATGAGGAAGATATCGAAGAGAGTGGCCAGAACGAAGAAGAAATAATAGACGATGAGATATGAAAGAGTTGTTGCTGTGATATCGGACCAATAGCCGGGCCCAAATCCAGTTTCTTCTTATGCAAGAGGACAGCATCTGTTTCAGGCCATCTCCCACCAGCACTTATCAACGATCACAAAATCATAGCTATAAAAAATCAGCAACACTGCCAGCTCCCTCTCTGATTCGCTCCAACTGATCTGTGAGGTCTGCAATTTCCCCCTCCCAGTATTCCCTTGCTGCAAATCCTGGAATAATAGGTGCCATACCGTCCGCCTGGTACTGAAAGGTCAGCCAGGCAATATAGTGCAGAAAACGCATGACTCGCAGTGGCTCTATAAGGTTAAAGCTTCGTTTATCAAAATGATGGAATGTTTCATAGCCTTCCAGGAAAAGGTCAATCTCCAGCAGGGATTTTTCCGGCGTTCCCGGGAGGAGCATCCACAAATCCTGCACTGGAGGCCCCATGGCCATATCGTCAAAATCGATAAGATAAAAAGACTCCCCCGGACGATAGATAATATTTGAGAAATGACAGTCTCCATGGATTCTGTTCAAGCGAACATCCTGAAAAAGAGGACGAATCTGAGAAAGGATGTCCAGACACAGGGATTCAAAACGATGGGCGAGATCCGGATCTGTAATGACTCCGCTTTTCAAAATATACTGCACCTGATCTGTCGTTAATGATTCCGGCACCATCTGCACCCGATCTCCTGCAGAATGCACAGCACCCACCGCATGGGTTCGACCAAGCAGGCGCCCGATTTCAAGCCACTGCTCTTCAGTAAACTCATCGGAGCTTCGCCCCCCGCAACGCCGGAAGACACTGAAATAGAGACCTTTATATTCTCCCAGGGTTTCACCATTTTTCAGGACCAATGGCGGGATAACCGGAATTTCCTGCTGAGCCAGTTCCAGCAGGAAATTCTGCTCGTCCTGCAGTGCATTTCGGGACCAGCGTCCCGGTCGAAAGAACTTCACCACCAGCCCTTTATCGTCCACCGTCACCAGCTCAAAAACACGGTTAATATAACTATTCAATTGGCGGCAGAGATTCGTACAAGGTGTACCAAGACTTGCCTCAACAAGATTTAAGACGGTCTCCGGTCCAAGTTCCGGAAAAGCAGCAGACTCATATTCACTCATGATGTGTATCCTGTATCTTCCGGAAGATTCTCTTTTCTGGCATTGGCCACAGCCAATTTGTCACAGCGCTCATTTAAAGGGTTACCGGAATGTCCCTTTACCCAATTAAAAGTGATTTTTTTGTTTTCTGTCAGCCGCAAAAGATCTGCCCAGAGATCGGCATTCATCGCCGGCTGTCCATCAGATTTCTTCCATCCCCGCTTACGCCAGCCCTTTGCCCAACCCTTGCTGATACCATTAACCACATAGCTGGAATCAGAATAGAGGGAAGCCGGCTGCTCATTGCCGCCAAGCATCTGCAGTGCCTTGATACATGCCATAAGTTCCATACGATTATTCGTGGTCAAACGGTATCCTCCGGACAACTCCTGTTCCACCCCATTTTTTTGAATAACGGCTCCATAGCCGCCTGGCT
>JAOZKX010000245.1:3579-4218 GCA_029935135.1 Desulfocapsa sp. | reverse complement strand
ACTACATTGGAAGAGTTGAAAGGTGGTGACACTGCCGAGGATTCCGCCTCTCAGTTGCGTGCTGTACTTTCTGGCGAAAAGGGAGCAAAACGAGATATGGTACTCCTTAATTCTGCGGCGGCACTTATGGCAGCAGGTGCATGTGACGATCTGCAGGCAGGGCTCACTCTGGCGGCAGAAGTAATCGATTCCGGGGAGGCCTTGGAGAAACTTGATCGGCTTGTAGAGTATTCAAGTACACTTTAGGTCCATCCGTTACCTTAGGAAACTAAAATAGTAACCTGTTATGGCGCACATATTAGATATAATAGTAGAGAGGAAACTGGAAGAGGTGGCTCTTCTAAAAAGGAATGGTGTTCGTGTTCCGGATCCATTTGTTGATACAACGATTGATCCTCCGCGTGGTTTTCGGCAGGCCCTTATCGATTATCCAGGTGTAGCTATTATTGCAGAGGCCAAAAAGGCCTCCCCCTCCAAAGGACTGATCAGCCCTGATTTTGATCCTATTGAGATTGCCAGAGCCTATGAAAAAAATGGTGCCCAGGCAATCTCAGTTCTCACTGATAAAGATTTCTTTCAGGGAGACCTCCTCTATCTGCTGCAGGTGCGTGACACCGTCAATCTTCCGGTATTACGCAA
>JAOZKX010000245.1:0-3569 GCA_029935135.1 Desulfocapsa sp. | reverse complement strand
TTATCCATCCATTACAGATTGAAGAGGCGCATTTATGTGGAGCTGATGCGATTCTCCTTATGGCCTCTATTCTTGACCGGCATCAAATGAAGGATTTCCAGGAACAGGCCAATGAATATGGGATGGATAGTCTTGTTGAGGTGCACAACGAAGAAGAGCTGGAAGTTGTGCTCACCACAGACGCTCAGTTGATAGGGGTCAACAATCGGAATCTCAAAGATTTTTCCATGGATACCGAGACCACTTTCAGGTTGAAAAAACTTATTCCAGAACATATTGCAGTGGTCGGCGAATCCGGGCTGAAAACCAGTGCTGATTTAAGACGTCTGCAGGATGCCGGAGTCACGGCAGCACTTATTGGTGAAACATTGATGCGTGGTACCCATGGCGGCAACACTCTCCAGGGTTTACGAGGCAACTGAAAGGATCCATTGGGAGAGAGAGGATGAGAGGCCGGACACGAATAAAAATGTGTGGTATTACGCGGGAGAAAGATGCGGAGGCAGGGGTGCTTGCTGGTGTTGATGCCTTGGGATTTATCTTTTATGAAAAGAGTCCCCGCAATGTGGATCCTGAATTTGTTCGTACGCTTATCTCTACCATTCCTCCATTTATAGATTGCGTTGGCGTTTTTGTAGATCGTGACCTAAATGAAGTGGAGGAAATCGTTGAATATTGCGGTCTGTCATATGCTCAACTGCATGGAAAGGAAAGTCCTAAATACTGCGAACGACTGGAGCGATTTTCAGCGCCGTGTCGTGTGGTGAAAGCGTTTAGGGTAGGGGAGAAGAGTAAGGCGAGTGAGTTCACACCCTATGATTCCGCTGTCTGTGGGTATTTACTTGATACATATGTACAGGGTAACGCCGGGGGGACCGGGGAGGTATTTGATTGGGATATTATAAGCAGGCTTGAACTCCAGTGTCCCGTGATCCTTGCCGGCGGATTATCACCGGATAACATTCTACAGGCAATTGATAGCGTTGCTCCCTTCGCAGTTGATGTTAATTCTGGTGTGGAAAGTGAACCGGGGATAAAAGACCATGACAAAATATATGATTTTGTCAAAAAGGTTATGTCATTGCATTAGCGCTGATATGCTCCATTTTCTGCAAAATCGAAATGGTCTCACAGAGCAATAGTAAACGCTCCTTTGTACCCTTTTTGCAAAAGTGCTTTTTCAGAGCGTTTGGCATTGCGAAGTGATGTTCCCACATACACCTGGACGCGATAAAACTCCTTGTTGTTGACGATAGCTTTACGGATTACGGTACGATGCCCATGCTCTAAAAACTTTTTTTGCAGTCGCAGACTGTTGCTCTTTTGAGTGAATGCCCCGATCTGAACATAGTAATTTCCTTTATCAAAATCCACCTGCTGCGTAAACTCACGCCTCCCTTTTCTTTTTCTCACTTCACCAAGGGCAACCACATTGACCCTGGCAATGCCGCTGTGCTGAATATCCAACTCCTTTGCAGCACTGAGACTGAGGTCAATAATGCGTCCCTGCACAAAAGGGCCGCGATCATTGACCCGTACAACGGTTTGTTTGCCATTTTGCAGGTTTGTCACTAAAAGCATGGTGTGCATCGGCAGCAATTTGTGGGCCGCGGTCATGTCATGCATATTATACTTTTCACCATTGGAAGTACTCCGGCCGTGAAAATCGGTTCCGTACCAGGAGGCAATACCCGTTTCCTCATACCCCCTTGCTGATGGAATTGGGTAATATGTTTTGTTGTTGATAATATAGGGGCGTTGCGTTGCTGGCTTGCGATATTGCTTTTGTGCATACCCGTTGGCAGGGATTTGTACTAAAAAAAACAGGCAAATAAACAGAGAGTAGAGTGACTGGGCTCGTATCATTATTGCTTCTTCTTTCTTTCGGCTTGCAGGAAAGTTTCTATCCGGTCTTTGTAGAATAATCCGGCCTTACCTGTGGTATGGGGGATATAAGGCAACATTCCATTGGCTGGTGATTCACCATGGACAGCGTCAAACCGAACATCCTCATCCTCGTCAATCCAGGACAGGTGGAGATCGAGAAGGGGGCGCATTACCTGTATGGTACCTGTACTATCTCTGCCCAACGGTACAGCCTCCCAGCGTCTGGTAACAAATCCCTTATACCAGAGACCAGGATAGGCCTTTCCCGTGATTTTGTCTGTCATAACATGGGGAAGTTCTTCTGCATCGTAATCAAGGTTATTCAAGAGGAGTTTTTCTACCTCAGAACTGCCCTGAACAGTAAGTCTTTCAAAGTCATCATAGTCCTCAATATCGCTTCGTAACAGGTGGGTTTCCTTATCATTAAATGCCCATTGGGCATGACAGACCTGACAGCCAACCTTATCCTTATAGCTTGTATGGGCTGGATGGGTCATTAAGGGAACCATATGAAGCATGCCTTCGTTGAGAGAGTGGAGGATATAGCTGTTGTCCTGGTATACGATATTGGGAGGCAGGCCATTGGATAGTTTTTCTAGCGAATGACACTCGCCACAAGTCAAAGATTTCATGTCACTTTTCATAAGCTGATTGCCAAAATGGCAATCCACACAGACCATTCCTTTTTGCTGATGAATGTCTGCAGTTAACTGGTGGTATTCTATGCCGTAAGGACGAAAGTAATCGTCAGTGGTGGTGTATGGAGTTCTGTATTCATCGTTCATGTCATGTTCGTATCTGCCGTAGTAGTCAAAACCGACACGATTACCGTAGTGACACTGTAAACATTGAGTGTCTGTAGGTTTTTCTAAAAAAGAATGGGAAATAAGCTTTCCCTCGTAAAATTGAAGGTGGCAGCTTGCACAGCCAGTCCCACGGCTAACGGCGGGGTACCTGTCTCCTGAAGTATATGGGTGACATCGGAGACAGCGACGCCTGAGCATGTCGTCAGCGAGCGCAAGTGCTGTTGCTGGCATGCTGGTAACCGGAATATCTAGAAGGGAATCAAGTGTGGTCGTGGCGCTAAATTGCTTGCGAACTAAATTCACTTCATTTTTGACAGTAAAGTGTAAGGCATGACGAATATCCTGCACTTTATCAAGGTGACATTGGCCACAACTCTTTTCCATATTGTCAGGGTGGGCAGGCAGAGCAATAAGGCCTGTATGGGATTTGTCCTTGGTTTCCAGGTTGTCAACGCCCAGGTGACAAACGGTACAACCGATATCATGGGAGGCGTCCAGGTGCATTGAATGGCATCCGGTGCAGCCCTTAGCGACCTCTTGCGTTTCTATCTTATGCTGCACAGTATCTTTTGATTCCAGTTTCTCTTTTTCTGGAGAGCAGGCAACAAGGAGAAGGGTGATAGAGAACAGTATCAGATAATGGAACATCGCATCCTTTTACATACTACAGTTGAAAAAAGTGAGATATGAACATGGTGGCTGATAAACAAAATTTAATTTCCATTCAGTAAAAAGTTTGACTTTGCAAAACGACCCTGCTATAGATTTTGCCTGTACTCTTCAGCCGGGTGACCTCATCTTCATTTTCGCCTGTGTATCTGAAAGCCGACATAGCTCAGTTGGTAGAGCGACGCTCTCGTAAAGCGTAGGCCAGCA
>JAOZKX010000244.1 GCA_029935135.1 Desulfocapsa sp. | reverse complement strand
CATCCTTCCGGGAAAATGCTCACCAGAAAAGGTTTTATTGCCCAGGTTGGACTTTCTGAGTTTAGTGAAGGAGTAGTGAAACCGCACGAAGAGACCTTTGCCTCTGTTATTAAAGATCGTCTGCGTTTGTTGGAAACAACGAAGGCCCAGTTCAGCCAGATTTTTTCACTCTATTCTGACAAAGAGAATAAGGCTCTGAAACTTCTCGAAAAAGGTTGCGATCATGAGGCCATGGGAACCATTACCGATGGTGATGGTTGTATTCATTCCCTCCATCGTGTCAGTGATGGCGCTGTTATTATGCAGGTGCAGGAATTATTTATGGATAAATCACTGTATATAGCCGATGGACACCATCGATACACCACTGCACTTGCCTACAGAAAGATAGTTGCCGAACAAAAGGGAACTATTTCTGAAAAAGATCCTGCCAATCACATTATGATGTATCTTTGCCCCATGGAAGATCCCGGTCTTTCTGTGCTGCCAACGCACAGGTTGTTGAACTGGCCTGGAAATATGGCCATGGATACTCTTGCTGCTCGATTGGAACCCTATTTTGAACTGGATGAAATCACTGGCGGCAGCAGGGAAGTTCTCTTAAGTGAGGTCCTGTCGAGAATGGATGAGATGGAAAATCATGCGTCAGGGAAGAGCTCAACCTCTTTTGGAGTGTATCATCCCGGGGAAGATAGATGCTTTCTTCTTGTTATGAAGGCAAAAGCACGAGAGCTTCTGGCAGATAAAGCCATACAGTTAAGAAGTCTTGATGTGGTCATATTATCTGATGTTATTATTCAGCAGGCCCTGGATCTTTCGCACCACGATTGTGAAGAAGGAAATCTTATTCATTATTTCAGTGATCCTGACGAGGCGATGGATGTTGCGGTGAAAGAGTGTAACCAGAATGCATCAATAACACCTTTGCTGTTTGTCATGAACCCAACCCTGGTTGAGCAGGTAAAAAGTGTTGCCGATGAAAAGATTATCATGCCCCATAAATCCACCTATTTTTACCCGAAAATTATGACTGGACTGCTCTTTAATCAGCAAAAAGATGATGAACCGGTAGAACGACTTGCCTGAACAGGAATCGAGTGACAACAGCAAAAATATCAGCCGTGACACTCTTTTTGATGGTGAACTCTTCTGCTGCCAACACATAGCTGGTTATCGATTTTCCATAGATGCTGTATTGCTCGCCCATTTTGTTCGGCCTGCAAAAGACGAGGTTATCCTTGATCTGGGTGCAGGATGCGGTGTGGTGGGACTTATCCTTCTCTATCGTCATCAAAACAATATCGCCTCATTGCTTGCCTTTGAATTGCAGGCAGGCTTGGTGGAGCTTATTCGAGAAAACAGAGTCGTCAATCATTTCCAGGATAAAATGACGGTAATGCAGGGTGACCTGTGCTTGATAAAAGATCTTCTTGCTCCAGAATCCTTTAGTACTGTAGTCTGTAATCCTCCGTTCTATAAAGAGGGGAGCGGGCGTCAAAACAGTGAGACTGAAATTGTAGTGGCACGGCATCAGGTTGCCTGTTCCTTGTTAGAAATTCTGGCAGCTGCCTCCACTGTCAAAAACAAGGGCCGCCTGATTTTGATTTATCCTTCTGAAGGAATTGGTGTATTACTCTCCCTGCTGGCCAATTATCGACTGGTTTGCAAACGATTACAATTTGTTTATTCCTATCCAGAAACAACAGCAACTGCCCGCCTGGTTTTGGTGGAAGCCGTTAAAAATGGAGGAGAAGGTGTGGAAGTCTCCCCCCCGTTTTTCATCTACGAGTCCAGGAATGGTCCGTATAGCAAGGAAATGCAGAAAATGTATACACCCAATCAGAGTAAGCTGTAATGCTTGCTAAAGTGAACAGTGGTACCTTACATGGTGTCGATGGACTGCCGGTAATGGTTGAGGTGGATCTTGCCCTCGGACTTCCTCAGTTCACGACTGTAGGCCTTCCAGATAACAGCGTACGGGAAAGCAGGGAAAGGGTTAAGGCGGCCATAAAGAATTCTGGCTATGATTTTCCTCCACGCCGCATAACCGTAAATCTCGCCCCAGCAGATATTAAAAAGGGCGGTTCGGGATTTGATCTCCCCATTGCATTGGGTATCCTTGCCGCCACTCAGTTGTTTCCCGCTGACAAGCTGGAACATTATTGTGTGCTTGGTGAACTTTCTCTGGATGGTGCTGTTCGTGCTGTGGCAGGGGTCCTCCCGGTTGTGTTGAGTGCAAAAGAACAGGGTCTGAAAGGTGTTTTTGTCCCCAAAGGAAATGCAAAAGAGGCTGCTGTTGTAAGCGGCATTGATATTATTGGAGTTGAATCCTTGCACCAGCTGGTTGACTTCTTCGCCGGAGAAGGTGAGTGCGAAACAACCGTTTTAAACCATTCCGATCTTCTTCTCTCCAGTGCTGTGTATGATGTCGATTTTCAGGATGTAAAGGGACAGGAGCATGTAAAACGCGCTCTTGAAATCGCGGCCTGTGGCGGCCATAATGTGTCTCTGTCAGGTCCCCCGGGATCTGGAAAAACTATGCTTGCCAAGCGACTGAGCACAGTACTACCAGATATGACATTTGATGAGGCACTGGAAACCACCAAGATCTACTCAATCACCGGCCAGCTTTCTCCAGAGAAACCTCTGATTGGTACCCGACCTTTTCGTGCCCCCCATCATACAATCTCTGATGCTGGATTAATAGGCGGTGGGCAGAATCCTCGCCCGGGAGAGGTCTCCATGGCCCATAACGGCGTACTCTTTCTTGATGAACTTCCAGAATTCAAAAAGCATGTCCTTGAGGTACTGCGGCAACCCCTTGAATCGGGCGATGTTACAATAGCAAGAGCCAATCAAACACTGCAGTTTCCAGCTCGCTTTGTGCTGGTGGTCGCATCCAACCCATGTCCCTGTGGGTATCATGGCAGTGAAACACGTGAGTGCGTCTGTACACCTGTTCAAATTCAGCGCTACACGAGTAAGGTGTCAGGGCCGCTGCTTGATCGCATTGACCTGCATCTGGAGGTAAGTGGTATTCCTTTTAAAGAGATGACAGAAGAGCGGAAGGGCGAAGCATCTGCAGAGGTGAAAAAACGGGTTGATGCTGCCAGAAAGATACAGGAAAAGCGCTATCAGCAGCAAAAGAATATTCACTGTAATGGCCAGATGGGAGCAAAAGAAATTGAGCAGTATTGTGTTCTTGATGCAGGATCCATTCGTCTTCTTGAACGATCGGTTGAAAAACTGGGTCTCTCAGCCAGGGCATATCACCGCATATTAAAGATTTCCAGAACTATTGCGGACATGAATGGGAAAGATCAGCTTGAACTCTCCCATGTTGCTGAAGCTGTGCAGTATCGGAGAAATGGATAGGCGTCGATAATAGTGAAAATTTTTCTTGTATTATCTTTTTGGATGCTGCAACCATTCACACTCGTACCGACTGCAATGGTGAAACTACTACTTCCATTGTTACACTAACTGGAAATGAGTTGGTGGTAACATATCTTTGAAAGAAATTACCAAGGAGCTGGAGTTTCATTAAACAAGCATCAGCAAATCATTAAAGGTGCGAAACTGATTTTTCAAGACTTGACCCCGATTCCCGCGATCCCTTGCGTTGCGACATGTTGAATCTGCATTGAAAAAATACTTGAGCATATAGGGCCAGACCAGGGTTTCAGCCTGAAAAAAAACTTGGTCTGGCCCTATTTTATGTTATTGTTCGAAGCAATATAAATGGAGGGATTCAGTCATGCAAGCTCCCCACCCAATATATGACCACTGAGAAGTGGCCAAGCCTGAATGACCTACTATTGCCTGCGAGCCAGTACTTGTAAAATTAGTACAGGTCTCACTGTCATTGCCGACTATGATAACTGTTCCATCTCGCGATGTATTTGTCCAGGCGTAATCTGAACCTGATACAGCTCCACCGGATTCCGTCTCCTGGATAACTGTCAACAAATCGAGTGAAGTCAGGTTATCCCAACTCGATGCAACTAATGCGCCTGAAGGAAGCTGGTATCCGGTAAGCGAATGTGTGAAAGTGGACTCAGGATCATCAGCTGTAGTGGTACTGATCCATGCCTTATATGTGCCGGATAATGATGCCGCGTCTGCAGCCATCTGACACTTAGTATTGGCACCAGCAATACCACCTACTAAATAACCTAACCATGCATCGTTTGTGATGAAAACAATTTTCTCGGTGCCAGCGCATAGTAAGTTGCCGTTAGCATCAAAACCA
>JAOZKX010000020.1 GCA_029935135.1 Desulfocapsa sp. | reverse complement strand
CATCTGTTTAAACTGTTCCACCAGCTCACACTCGTCGGCCAGGGACTGAAAGAGGTTCATGACCTCCCTGTTGACGCGTTGGCAGGCATAGAGCAGATCAAACTCTGGTCCGGAACAAGAGAAGGTGCTCATCCGTTCAGCAGTCAACACTCCAGGGTCAGTCAAATCGGGGAGCGTTTCGGCACAACGCCTTAATTCCGAATAGGCCTGGCAATCGTTTATTCCCTTCCACTGCAACATAGAACTTCCCTCCAATTCAATATCAATCAGACCCTCTTGCCGCCTTCCCTTCTTCAGCGAGACCACGCATCTCTGCAATCACAGCCTTGTAATCATCACAACCATAAATTGCAGAACCGGCAACAAAAATATTAGCCCCGGCTTCCGCCACGCGCCCGATCGTCTTCGCACTGATACCACCATCAATCTCAATACCAACCTCCAGCCCCAGGGTATCAATTCGTTTCCTGAGACTATCCGTCTTACGCAAGGTTGATTCTATAAAGGACTGTCCGCCAAAGCCCGGGTTGACACTCATCAGCATAACCAGATCCACCTCCTCCAGTATATAATCGACACTGGACAAAGATGTGGCAGGGTTGAGGACGACCCCGGCTTTTTTACCAAGCTCTTTGATTCGGGCCACCGTGCGATGCAGATGGGTACACGCCTCCACATGCACAGTAATCCAGTCGGCCCCGGCTGCTGCAAAGGAATCGATATAGCTATCAGCATCCTCTATCATCAGATGAACATCGAGTACCTTCCCGGTTACCGGACGCGCTGCCTTCACCACCAGGGGGCCAATGGTGATATTGGGTACAAAGTGTCCATCCATCACATCAATATGAATTACTTCCGCACCGGCCTTATCCACAGCACGAATTTCTGCCCCCAAACGCGAAAAATCCGCAGACAAAATTGATGGGGCAAATTGTATATCAAGCATATTTTCCTCTTCACTCTATGGTTTTGAAATAAATTACACCAGTCGTCGAACCTGGTCACCGGGCATGATTTCTACCACACCCTCCAGTTCAAGAATAAGCAATAATTCGGCAACTTTTGCGGTATCCAGTTCAGACTTTGCAATCAACTCGTTTCTGGCACAGGGATACACATCAATTTTCTGCAGAAGGGCCAGGGCTTCGGGGTCGACATTCAGCTGAGCCATCCCCTTTTCACCACTGCCACTATCCTCTTGCCACTGCTTATCAAATTCAATAAGGATATCATCCACAGATGATACCAACTTTGCCCCCTGTTGTAAAAGCCAATGGGTTCCACCGCTCTTAAAAGAATCGATTTGTCCCGGAACTGCAAATATTTCCCGTCCTTCCTCAAGACCCATTTCAGCAGTAATAAGGGAGCCTGATTTCTTTGCCGCCTCCACCACCACAATTCCTTGGCTGAGTCCTGCAATAATTCGATTCCTGGCTGGAAAACGAAAGCCATCCGGCCGAGTCCCCAGACAATATTCGGAGACCAGCAGCCCCTGACGACGAATCTTTTCATACAGGCTTTTATTCTGTCGGGGATACACAACATCGAGTCCACAGCCCAATACCGCAATAGTTGCACCATTCATCGCAAGTGCTCCGCTATGGGCCTCACCATCAATACCCATGGCAAGACCGGAAACCACAGTCAGTCCAGCTGCGGCCAGACTTTTAGCAAGAGCAAAAGAACTGCGCTTCCCATAAGCGGTTGCTGCTCGTGAGCCAACCATCGCCACGCACTCTGAAGACAACAGCTCCACCCTTCCCTGCAGATACAGCACCGGCGGCGGATCGGATATTTTTGTTAACAGGTCCGAATACTCTTTATCATCCGGACAGACAGCCAGTGCGCCAAAATTGTGCAGTTTTTTGAGGTGTGATGCGGCCTGCGCCCGAAAAGGAGCAGGGTTGGCCAGAGCAGTGAACACTTTAGGACGAATTTGGGCAACATTTTCCATACCTGGAGCACAGGCAGCAAAAAGAGCCTCCACCCCGCCAAAATGGGTCACCAGTTTCCAGATAGATTTAACACCAAGCCCCGGAACAAGACTTAAGGCCATCCAATCAATAAGAGAGTCAGTTGCCATAAACAAAAATCCCGGGCCAGGCCCGGGATACAAAACATTTTATTTTACACAGTAACGCGCAAGATACATTGAGATCAGTCGGTCATAAAAACCCGCAACTCATCAATACGCGATGGATGTTTTAACTTCCTGATGGCCTGCGCTTCAATCTGACGGATTCGTTCCCGTGTGACAGCAAAACATTTCCCAACTTCTTCCAGGGTATGGTCACAACCCACATCAATACCGTAGCGCATCCGAACAACCTTTGCCTCCCGGGGAGAGAGAGAAGACATCACCTTACACAGACATTCCTTTAAACTCTCCACCATGGTGGCCTCATGGGGGCCTGGAGTGGAGCAATCCTCAATAAAATCTCCAAGAAAAGTCTCTTCATCATCTCCCACAGGCGTATCCAGGGAAATGGCGTCTTTTGCAGTTTTCAGAGCGGCCTTCACTTTTTCCAGATCGGTACCAAGCTGTTCTGCCATCTCTTCAGGACTCGGTTCTCTGTTTTCTTCCCGCAGGAAATCCTTGGAAACTCGGAGTAGACGATTCACCGTCTCTATCATATGCACAGGCAGGCGAATAGTACGTCCCTGATCGGCAATGCCACGGGTAATGGACTGACGAATCCACCAGGTCGCGTAGGTACTGAACTTATAGCCCCGGTGATAGTCAAACTTCTCCACCGCCTTCATCAGACCGATATTTCCCTCCTGAATCAAGTCAGGAAACTGCAGGCCTCGATTGATAAATTTTTTAGAGACAGAAATAACAAGTCGAAGATTGGCCCGAACCAGCGATTCCTTAGCATGCTTGTTGATATCACGCCCGGTCTCCAGTTCATGAAGAATAGCGTTCAGAGCCCTGTAACCAAGCCCTACATCCTCTTTCATCTGCATGTTTATACGACATTCCAAGTCGGCAGGATCCAGTTGAGAGCCGTCATTTTCTGCAGCAGCCAACTTGTGTTCCTTCAATATTTCAACTCTGACTTTGCGGAATCGTTTTTGTAAATCCTTCAGGTTGGAAGCAACTCCGTTGGTGCAGCGAGTACAGATAATCTGAGTTCGAAACAGTGCAGCAACCTTTTGTCCGATTTCCAACATCTGGACGGCAATTGCATCCGTCTGTTCCATATCCGCAACACAGAGTGCAAACTGGGCCTGAAGTGCCACTCGTTTTTCTTCAAGCAGAAGGGCCTTGTCAACTTTATCCAGAAATGCCTTCTTTTCCTTTTCCACAACGGTCGTCTGATTATCCTGAATACCACGCAGGATCTGGAAAATCTTTATATTGTCTTCACGCAGTTCATCGGCAACATGCTGTAAAGCGGGAATAGCAAGGGGAGTTGAAAGTACGGCATTCTGGACCCGAAACAAACCCTCTTCCATCATACGGGCAAGTTCCAGCTCTTCCTCATGACTAAGAAGCGTGAGCGTGCCCATCTCCCTTAGATAAATGCTCATGGGATCGACACCATGCTCAATATTGCGCTTTGCCGGTCCTCTGGCAAGCCTGCGCTGATTTCTCCTCCTGTCGGAAAAAGGCCCGGAACGCCGATCATTGGTCACTATTTCCCGACGATCTTCATCCACTCCTGTTGGCAAGCCAACAGAGCGTACTTTTTCTCCCGCATTAAAAATGCCGGTCAGATCGACCACATCATCCTGCGCCGATGCCTCTCCAGTCGTTTTATTCTCAGATGGTACCATTTTTCCTCACCGCCTGATCTGTTTTCAAGATATCCTCAAAAACAACCTGGCAACACAAGTCTTCTTTCCTGTTTCCCCAACTTTGTACTATAACAAAATCGTAATGATATTCAACTTTTTCGCGATAAATAATTAAAAAAAAAGAACATTCTGGGATTTTCAACAATGGCTGAAAAGAAGGAAGATGGACAAAGAGAAAGCACAAAATGCGCTACTTCGATGCGTTACAGAAAGAAGAACACGCGTGGACATTAACAATTTAATTGTACGATAAAATTCAACTTTTTTTCATCACAAAAGGTTTTTGGGTCGAAGCGATTGCATTTTTTTATCTACTTCCATTTTTTCACGCAGTAGTTGCTGAAGGTCTGTACTCTTATTTCCCTGGGAACATTCTCGTATCTTTTGCATTAACTGCTCTGATTTTTTAACCAGTTTCTCTTTTTTCAGCCAGAGCAATAACTCATCCAACTCATCTTCCGTCCCCTGACTGTGAAGCGCATCACTCTCTGCCGCTGAGTTAAGCAGAACATCTGCCACCAGCCGTCTTTCCCCACCCTCCGGCAAACCAACCAGCAGCTCTTCAGGCTCCACCACACTGTTTTTTCGTAACAGATCCATTAGTTGGAGAAATACGATTTCACCGATAGTTCCAGTTAGACAGGTACGCAACCCGGCCTCTGCAAGCCTTGCAAAAGAGGCCGGATAGAGCACCATATAGCTCAGCAATCGTTTTTGTGAAGGCGTCAGTGGAACAAGCCGCTCCTGTTCAACAGGGCGCCGCCTTTCATGTTCCGGGGGAGGCGAAGGAGGTGGAGGGGCAGAAGGAGGCGAAGCTACAGTAATGGCCGTCCCCAACTCTTCCGCTGGAATGCCGATAGTTTCGCTGAAGTGGGATAACATAAGAGAACGCTGCAGTGGAGAGGCTGCCGCTTGCAGAAGTGGCCGCAGCGCCTCAATAATTCTGCCCTTCCCGTCCAGCGTCAGCCCATGCTCTTCCACTAGTTGGGAAAGGGTGAATTCAGGGAGGGGGAGTGCCTCGGCCAGCAGCTTCTCAAGTGCCACCAGTCCTTTCTCACGGATAAAGGTATCCGGATCATGTCCAACTGGCAAGAGTGCGACTTTTCCAGCCATCTGTTCGCTCAGGAAAAGTGGCACTGAACGCATGGCAGCCTTGACCCCGGCCGTATCCCCGTCAAAAAGCAGCACACATTCATCCGCGTATCTCTTCAACAACTTTATCTGCTGCACCGTCAGCGCAGTGCCCAGAGGAGCCACCACATTCGCACAGCCATGCACTACAAGGGAGACCAGATCAAAGTTTCCTTCCACCAGCACCGCCTGCTGATTGCGGCGAATAGCATCTCCTTGCTGATACAGGCCCAGCAGCGAGTTACTCTTACTGAACACCAGACTCTCCGGTGAATTCATATATTTGGGCTGCCCTTCTCCCACAATTCGACCGCCAAAACCTATGGTCCTCCCCTGTCGATCAAAAAGGGGGAAAAGTACCCTGTCCCGGAAGCGGTCATAGGTTCCGCCATTTTCTTTTTTTACCAGCAACCCCAGGGACTCTGCAATCTGTGATTCTTCCCGATTCAGCTGACTGCCGAGAAAATCCCAGCCGACAGCATCTGGAGAAGGGGCATAACCAAGCTTAAACTGCTCCTGTGTCTGCAGGGGAATCTGCCGTTCTTCAAGGTAGCGTCTGGCCCCTGCCGCCTTTGGTGATTTGAGCAAATAATCACGAAATATTGATGCCACCTTTTCATTGACCGCAAACATTGCCTTGCGCAGGCGCTCCTTCTCCTTTTCCTGGGCAGACTGCTGTCGTTCAGGGATTTCAATCTGATACCGACGGGCAAGATCTTTTAAGGCCTCTGGAAAATCGAGATTATGATACTTCATGAGAAAGGAATAGACATCACCCGAGGCCCCACAGCCAAAGCAGTGAAAAAACTGCTGGCCGGGGTGAACAGAAAAAGAGGGTGTTTTCTCGCCATGAAAGGGACAGAGACCGAGATAACGGACTCCGGCCTTCTTCAACTCCACACATTCCCCGATGACCTGTACAATATCAGCCTGCTCCTTTACCTGAGCCGCTATCCCATCACCAGAATCTGAATATCCCATCTATTTTCCCAAAAGCCGGATATCAGGAGCCCTGAACATTCCGGACAAATAATTTTTGCAGCCACTAAAAAGAAACATACACCATACACAGCAAGGGTGATATAATACATCATAGCTGCACAAAAAGGAATCGTCTAATGCTGGAAACACGATCCTGGAGCCAGGTCAAATCCAATACACACCGAGGGACCCTATGGAAGATTTTGCTACGAGTCTGGCCTTTGAGATCAAAAAAGATATTGCAGAACGCTATTTCGGGTTCCGTAAAATTATAGAAGAAGACTCTGACAACTATCAGCAGGAAATCATTGCTGCTACGCTTGCCCTCGAGAAAGACATCGGCTTCGACCTTCTGCGCATTTACGCTCTCCTCCAGGAGGATCGACTGATCAATCGCTTTTATGAGCTGACAAAACTGGGCGATGTCCTCTTTTTTGATTCCTATGTAAGTGCCTCTCCCACTATCCGTAAACGCCTTCTTGGTGACCAGCCTGTATACGGCTTTTTTAGGAAATCACGCTTTCAAAATATGTTTTTTGATCTCTACGAAACTCTTCGTGACCATATAAATGACTACCGCGCCCGCATTGCAAACCTGTTGGAAGATCATGAGGTTATCGAAGAAGAGATTAACATTTTTTACAAAAAAAATGATATCAGCGGGATCATGCTCTTTTTGCGTGACCTTGACGGAGGCTCAGACACATCCGGAACCATGTCTGGTGGAATCAGCACCAACAGTACAATGAGCATGGAACAGAAGATGCGACTGCATGCCCCTGAATCAGTAGAGAAATTCCTTCCTGTTCTGCAACCACTTCCGGAAAAAGGGAGCATCAAAGCTGAACTCAAAGAGCTGCTGAATCAGGCCTATGCCACGCAGCCCGGTTTCGATGTGAAAAAATTATAGATCCCCCTGCCGGCTGCCTGCCATATCTTGACAGTACCCGGTCCATCATTATCGTATCAGCGGCCTGGGTCGGGAAAGAGAACTCAATTCTGGAGACCAGCATGACAAGTATGATAAAAACAGGCCTGCTTATGGCAGCCCTTACTGCCGTATTTATGACTGCCGGACAGCTTCTTGGTGGCAGCAGCGGGATGGTGTTTGCTCTCGTTATGGCATTGGGGATGAATTTCTTCGCTTACTGGTTCAGTGATAAAATGGCACTGAAAATGAGTGGTGCACGAGAAGCCTCCACCGCAGAAGCGCCAGATCTGCACACGATGGTCGCAGAACTTGCCTCCCGTGCCGGACTGCCCAAACCACGCGTCTACATTATTCATCAGGATACACCCAACGCATTTGCCACCGGCAGGAATCCAGATCATGCCGCCGTTGCTGTAACAACAGGGCTTATGCATATCCTGAACAGAAATGAGCTGGAAGGAGTGCTGGCACACGAACTTGCCCACATCAAAAATCGTGACATTCTTATTAGTTCTATTGCAGCCACCATGGCCGGTGCCATCAGTTATATGGCATCCATGGCCCAGTGGGCGATGATATTTGGCGGGAATCGCTCCGATGAAGATAATGGCGGCGGAGGACTCATTGGAAGCCTACTGGTAATGTTTCTTGCCCCCCTTGGGGCATCTCTTATTCAAATGGCGATTTCCAGAAGCAGAGAGTTTCAGGCAGATGCCACAGGAGCAGCTATCTGTGGCCACCCCATGTCACTTGCCACAGCCCTGCAACAGCTTGAAAACTTCAACAGGCGTCGCCCCATGGATGTAAATCCGGCAACGGCACAGATGTATATCGTGAATCCCCTTGCCGGCGGCAAGTTTGCAAATCTTTTCTCCACTCATCCACCCATTGCCGAACGCATTAAACGCCTGAGTGCGATAAACGGATAGCACTCCAAAATTTTTCTGAAGAAAAAAATGAAAATCATTAATATCAAAAGAAATATTCGCAGCACCAAGCGAATGACAGAAATCATTAAGGTTCTCTCGCGCTTTGGTTTTCGTGAAGTGCTGGTGGACATAGGACTGGAAAACTTTATCAGTCATAAAAAAAACACTGAAGAAACAGAGGGCGCTGAAGTAGACCAGCAACTCTCGAGACCTGTCCGACTGCGCATGGTTCTGGAAGAACTCGGCCCAACATTTATAAAACTGGGACAGATACTCGCAACCCGCCCCGACCTTATCCCGCCTGAATGGGCAGATGAGTTCAAACGCCTGCAGGATAACTGCAGTCTTGTCCCCTTTGACGAAATCGAAAAAGTACTTGCCAATGAATTTCCAGGCCGCCTTGATCTCCTTTTTTCCGCCATTGAGGAAACGCCCCTGGCAGCAGCATCCATGGCCCAGGTACACAGAGCACAATTAAAAGACGGTTCCCGGGTGGTCCTCAAGGTACTTCGCCCAGGGATTCGCCGGGTGGTGGAAGAAGACATGGCACTGCTGGAGGGCCTGTCGCAGTTCGTTGAATCTTATTTTTCTGATCTTGGCTACAGCCCTGTTGCAGTCTCCACTGAATTTTCCAAGGAACTGCTTAAAGAAATGAACCTTACCCAGGAAGCCCAGGCAACAAACAGGCTTCGGAGATACTTCGAGGATGATCCCAATATCAGCTTCCCCAAGGTCTATGAAAATGCTTCCACCCGCAACATTCTAACCCTGGAAGAGATTATGGGGCGTCCCCTCTCTTCAGTCGACCCTGCGACACTCACAGCCAAAGAACGCAGAACGATTGTAGAAAATGGCACAGACGCTGTTTTCAAACAGTGCCTGCGCTTCGGTTTTTTCCACGCTGACCCTCATCCCGGCAACATATTCCTTTTACCGGGTCAGAAACTCTGCTTTATCGACTGCGGGATGACGGGGCATCTGGATAAGAAAACTGCCGAACAACTGATTGACCTTGTTGCAGCCGTGAGTCAGGGAGATATTGACAAGCTCTGTCGGGTGATCATTGAACTGACAGATGTGGATCCGGCAATTACCGACAAAAGGGGATTCAGAGTAGAGCTCCAGCAATTCACCGCCACATTCCAGGATGCCAGTCTCAAGCAGCTGGATATCTCAAAACTGCTGTCAGACTTTTTCTCCATGCTCCAGCGCTATCATATCGTCTGCCCCAGCGACTTGCTCTTCCTTACCAAAGCCCTCACCACCATCGAAGGGGTCGCCGAATACTTTGATCCAAGCTTTAATGTACTTGACCATGTAGAGCCGCAGATACGGGAAGTGGTGACAAAACGGTTTGGCTTTTCTGCGCTCCGACACCGCATGCACAAGAGTATGACGGATTATGCTGAACTTTTTGAGAGTATGCCGGCAGATATCCAGCGAATCCTGGATCAAATACGCAGTGGCCGCTTCACCCTTAATCTGGAGATGCGGCGCTTTGAACATCTGGCAGAAAAAGTAGAATTATCAAGCAGACTTATGGGAATATCCATGATAATATCGGCCCTTATTGTGGGCTCATCCATTCTGATCCTCGCCGATTCAATGGCAAAAAAACCCGGGCTTTTAGGGATACTGGGAATTGTCGGTCTGGTGGGTGCAGGGCTTTACTCGGCTGGCTTTGTCGTTTCTTTTCTGCTGCCCAAGAAAAAAAAGAAGTAAAGTGGTTTCAACTTTCCCCTGTCTAAAGAGATTGCCCGACAATATTACAAATAGCAGCAAAAGATGCGGCTTCAAGGCTCGACTCCCCAACAAACAGACCTGAGAGTTGTGACAGAGCAACATACTCCTCTGCGTTATCAGGCATCAAGGACCCTCCGTAGACAACCGGCCGTTTTGGGTGAATCTGTTTTATAAAATCAACCGCTTCAGCAACACGTCCGGAACGCTCTGGTACACGAGCGGTAACGGCATCAACCGGACCGTAGGCAATAATCATCTCCTCACAGTCAATATCATTTAAGGCCGTCAGCTGGGACATGGCATAGGGCTGATCGATACAGACGACAGGTCTGAGTCCGGCATCCACAGCTTCAGTCATTTTATTCGCTGTTTCCATGGATGTCTCATGGAAATACCTTCGCCGCTCTGAGTGGCCTATAATGACATAGTCCACAATTCCTTTTAACATATCAGCCGCCACTGCACCGGTGTAGGATCCTTTGGGAAAAGGTGACACATCCTGAGCGGCAAGAGACACATTCTTCAACTGCAGCGCCTGAACATATTCGGATAATGAGAGGAGGCAGATAAAAGAAGGTGCAATAATCACCTCCAGGCCCTCAACCGGGCTGTACAACTCTGCAAACTCAGAGAACCACCTCTGCGCCTCTTTTTGACCCTTATTACACTTCCAGTTGCCGACAACATACTTTTTCATGCATATCTCCTTAGAAAGCTTCTGATTCAAAAGCATTTATCATACCATTGAACTATGAGCAGCTTATGGGGAAAGGGCAGAGAGAATCCGTTGACGAATCTCGTCACTCTCTTTATTGTCAATAAGTACGGTTTTCTTTCGCGAATGGGCACCGTGCCGAATCTCTAAATCTCGCCGTTTCACCCCCAGTAAAGAGGCAAGAAAAGTCAGCACCGCCGCATTTGCCTTTCCATCTACAGGTGGTGCGGTGAGAGCCAGTTTCAATCGACTATCATGGACACCTGCCAGACGATTCGCAGACGATTTTGGCTGGATATAGAGGCTGAGAAGCGTTCGTCCGTCTTTATAGGAAGAGAGAAAAGACACCTTAGAAAGATTCTTTTTTCACTTCCTCTTCACTGCTTTCAGGGTCATCAAGATCGAGAGCCTTATAGAGATTATCGACATCCTCACCCTCTCCACCCTCATCACTATCACTCTCCTGCCCAAATAAACTGGCAAGCGGTTCTTCATCATCAGATCCCTGCAGCAGCGCAGCCCCTTCACCGGATTGTATTTTTTCCAGATCCTCCTGACTGATCATTCCATCTTCTCCAATTTCCACTTTCTGGAAAAGATCCTCCTCTCCTTCGTCATCCTTATCGGCTGCATTCTCCTGGGACTCCTCACCTTCTGGATAGAAGACATCCAATGTTTCCAGATAGGTTTCAAGAATTCCCTTCAACTCATCCTTCACCTTGCCCTTTTTGCCCCTCAGGACTTCAATTTCTTTGGGTAGGCGCTCAAGTTCTTCCTGGGCATTGTCCCGGATACTATTAATTTCAGTATGCACTGCGGCAATCATCTCCTCCGCCTCTACCTTACTTCTTTCCTTCAAATCTTCTGCGAAGCGCTGGGCCGAGGCAAGGGTTGATTTAAAATCCACCTCTTCTTTCTGCAGATCATCATTTTTATCCTGGAGGAGAGCAACTTTTCGTTCAAGCGCTTCCTTTTCCTCTTCCATCTCCAACATGGAAAATTCCACCTCGCCGATCCGGGCCTCTGCAGCACTGACCTCTTCTTCCCCTTCCACCTTTTCCTGTTCAATATCGGCAATGCGCAGCTGCAGCTCTTCTATCTCCTTCTTCAACTCCTCAATGGTGCCATCTTTTTGTGAACAGCTTTCCTTCAACTCCTCAGAGATCATCTTATTGAACTCCATATCTGCCTCAAGGGATTTGCTATGATCTTCAACTCCCTCTTTTCCATCACGCAGACCGTCCAACTCTTCAAGCTGCTCTTTATACATCTCCTGCATCTCAAAAAATTCGTTGGCAACTACTTCAAGATAATCCCTTACTTCGATGGGATCAAAACCTCTGAATTTTACTTCAAATTCCTGATCTTTAATCATTTGCGGAGTTATAGACATGGCAGATCCATCCTTTTTCTAACAGCAGCTCAGTGCGTTAAATATTTGAAAGCACAGATACCTCTTTCAAGAGGTATTCCAATATGTTCCGATTCACCTATCCCATTCCCATGGAAATTTGCTTCAGGGTCGGCACCAGAAAACTTTGCAAAAACATAATAGCCATAATAAGAATCATGGGTGAAAAATCGATCCCTCCCATACTCATGGGCAAAAACCGCCTGATACGACTCAAGGCTGGCTCCGTTGCCTCATACAAAAAACGAACAATAGGATTGCTAGGATCGGCACTCACCCAGGAAATAACGGCCCGACCGATAATAATCCACATATAAGCAGTGAGAAGAAAATCAATCAGCTGAGCAACAGCCATCATAAAATTGTTTACAACAAACATCTGAAAACTCCATATATATTTTTAAAAGCATCCCTAAGCCACTCTGGAACCGACGGCTACTTTCTCTCCTACTGTAGATAGAACCAGGCGGCTCGCCCCGTTTTCTTCACTCTTGGCGGCAAGGATCATACCCTGTGATTCAATCCCCATCAAACGCACAGGTTTCATATTGGCAACAACTACAACCTGTAGCCCGATAAGGTCTCCTGGGCTGTAATGCTCTGCAATTCCGGCAACAATCACCCGTTTTTCCGGAACATTGACCGTTAGTTTCAACAACCGATCGGATTTTTTCACCGGTTCTGCAGCAACAATCTCAGCCACCCGCAGCTCCACATCTTGGAACTGATCAAAGGAAATCAGACCTTCCAGGATTTCTTCTTTCACTTTTTTCTTTTTCTTCTTCCCTTTCTCTTTCTTCCCGGCAGGCTGCTGAGGCTTCTTATCCATCCGGGGAAAAAGTGGAGCAATTGCCACCAGCTCTGTTCCCACCGGCAACAGGCCCCATTTGCCAGCCGAGACAATATCTGTCACAAGCGGGCTATCCGGTGACAGTCCCAATCCTGTCGCCATCTTGCCGCTGGTTTCCGGCATAACAGGATGTAAAACCAGGGCCAGGAGGCGCAAGGCCTCAACCAGGTTGTACAGTACAGCGTGCAGCCGACCTTCCCTGGCCGGGTCTTTAACAAGACTCCAGGGCTCGTTGGTGACAATATATTTATTGGCAAGGCTGATCAGCTCCCACACAGCCTGCAGCGCCCTGTGAAACTGGAAGTTGGCCATGGCTTCCTGGTATCTCTCAAGTACTGATGCCGCCAGGTCCTGCAGCAACATATCATCACTGCTGTCATTGGCAGGGTCTGGTACCACACCGTTTGTATATTTTACCAGCATCGCTGTGGAACGGCTAAAAAGATTGCCAAGATCATTTGCCAGATCAGAGTTTTTCCTGGCGACAATGGCATCTGAGCTAAAAGATGCATCAAGGCCAAAAGACATCTCGCGTAGACTGAAGTAACGCAGACAATCCACCCCGTACTCCTGCACCAGCTCTGCGGGACGGACTACATTACCAATACTCTTGGACATTTTCGTTTCATCAACATTCCAGTAGCCATGAACATGCAACTTTTGATACAGGGGCACCCCCATGGAGAGAAGCATGGTGGGCCAGAAGATCGCATGCGGTTTCAAGATATCTTTTGCGATTACATGCTCCGCCGCTCCA
>JAOZKX010000019.1 GCA_029935135.1 Desulfocapsa sp. | reverse complement strand
TCGAATTTTTTTTTCGGATCATCTTCTTCGCCGATGCCATAAACACCATGGGGCTGGGGGGGAGAAACTGTTCCCATGGGAATCGGGACAGGTGTGCCATTATAAACCCCGGTCAGTAGAGGATTGCCAAAGAGATCGAAAACGGAGTGCATCCGATACGATTCTCCATTCTGCAGCACCCCACTCAGGTCCACGGTGACACTCTCATCCTCGTCATAGTTGTAAATAATGACCCTGGCCCGGCGAGAATCAAATTTGTTGGCACTTACAAATATTTTCTTTCCAGCGGCTGGATCTGCTTCTCGAAAATCATTGCCTCCCAGGTCATGAATCTGACTGGGATCATTTTCTGTAATACCATGATATATTGCGGTATTTCCTACATCCAGGATATCCCAACTGCCGGCAACCCAGAAATTTTCAACCAGATAGTTACCCATCAACACCCCACTCTGCCCGGACACACTCCCACCATAGCCGATTCGGGTACCTCGAGAATTATCAGAATAGCCCTTGTTGTTTTTGATAAGCAGGTTCGTTACAGGCTGAAAACCACCAACCAGACAGTTATCTTTCTTCTGGGAAGAGCGGGGGTCTGATGCCCCTGTCAGGAACCAGACATTATCCTGAATATCAAAATTATTTAATTTGGGAGAGCCTTCCACATAGGCATGGATGCCGGTACCAAAACCAAAAAAGAGGATATTGTTCGTCAGTTTTTTATATCCATCTCCATTTTGGGTATAGATGCCATGACCATGGCCACGATCCGGAGCAGTCCAGCCGTTATTATAAATGATATTGCCATATAATTCGGAATCTGTGGAGGCACTGAACGACGACAGACCACCACGGGTATTATGGACAATGAAATTGATAATTTTTGTATTGGATGAGTTATGGTATGCCCCAACAGTCACCCCACCTTGTATATTGATATCCGTTGGGTTTGAACCGGTTTCCAGTGAGCTGCGTTGTGCGGCACGACTCATAACCTCCAGGCCGTAATAATCGACCCACTGTGAATCGATAAAAAGGGTCGACTGACTGCTGGCACCAGTGGCCAGTGGCGGGGACTCCAAAACAACCCTTTTTCCGGGGTAGGGTTTGACCTCTATGGGATTATATTCTGCACCGGCGAGAGAACTTATAAAGTTCCCCACATACCTTCCTTCCATCAGCCAGAGTGTATCGCCTGCTTGAATTAAATCGTTATTTGCAAGGGCTGTAGCCAGGTTCAATGGATCTTCCTCTGTGCCAGCGGCACCTGGGGTTCCATTTACCGCTGCAAAGACACCCACAGGGGATTCTATGGGTAAAGGAGTGCAGGTAGAGTCCGCAAAGGTATCTGCATCATAGCTGTTAAAGGAATCGAAAACAGAAGGGTTGAGCAAGAGGAAGACAACGGCAGGAAGAAAAGGGATGACAGACATACAAGCTCCACATTGCTCTATTTTTACTGTATCACACAGACAGTTGATGTTGGACTCCAGGGAAAGAACATACTTTGTTACTTTAGTCCGAGTACATTTTCGTAACAAGGAAAATATCTGTTCCCCCTGTTTTCGTCAAGGGGCTCCCAGGTCAAACGAGTCAGCCTTTGCTAAAGAGTGCATAGCGTTGTGATTTTTTACTCAGTATGTTTAAATTGCCATTCGCCTTATCGATAGCCAGCCCCCTCTGGTTATCCGAAATAACACCGCGGTAAAACAATGGGAAGAAGACTTGATCCGCAGACAAAGCAGGAACTCAAAGAACTACTGGCTGAACTGGGCCCGGATACCCTGTTTCTCCTTTTCTCCAACATCACTGTAATCATTCTGGCCATGGTCCAGAACTGGAACATCACTCCCCTCCTCTGGGTCTACTGGTGGCAGAGTATCATCATCGGTTTCTTCAACTGGCGCCGCATCAAAAAACTGCAAAAATTTTCCACAGAGGGCTTGAAGATTGACGGGGAAAGTGTTCCTGCCACAGTAAAAACTAGGAAGAGTACGGCCCGATTCTTTCTTCTCCACTACGGTCTCTTCCAGTGCTTCTATCTTATCTTTCTCTACACCATTGGTGACACGATACCGTCCGACATCCTTCTCTCGTGCACAGTGGGAATTGCCATATTTTTCTTTAATCACTCATTCTCCTATCGTTACAACCTGAAAAAAGACCTGGCTTCCCTGCCCAATATCGGCACCTTACTATTCTTTCCCTATGCCCGGGTCATCCCCATGCATCTTATCATTTTTATCGGACTCTGGGCCGGGAGAGGATCGCCGGTCACCCTCTTCTTTTTTCTCCTCTTAAAAAGCGGCGTCGACATACTGATGCATATCATCGAGCATGTAAACTGGAAGGAAGAAAAAGAGAAGGCTCAGTCCGAAAAGAAAAGAATGTCTCTTAAGGCACGCCTCAAGCTCTGGTTTTTTCTCGGCTGGATTGCCTTCCTGATAGTGGTGGTGATCACTTTTCTGATAATGAAAGAATTGTAACTGGCATAAAAACCTGGTGCTGCCCAGAAGTCATCACAAGAGCGAGCGGGACAGTTCATCGGGGGTATTGATGTTACTCCAGGAATGACAGAGTTTAACAGGGACAACAGGTGTGGCAATCTTTGAGCGTCTGGCCACCATGGAAATGCGTAGGATTCCAGAAGAACAGAGGTCCTCGAAATAGTATTTTGCCTGCGCTTCATAGACGGCAAGGAGGGGTTCTACGAAACCGCCTTCTTGCAGCCGGGGGACAATTCCCCATGACCCTTCTGCCCTCTGTGCCAACAACCACTCAATTGCCGCAGAACTGATATTGGGCATATCACAGGCAATCAACAGCCAGCAGGCATCCGGCTGCCAGCGCATGGCAGCGAGAATTCCGGTAAGTGGTCCTTCCACACCAGGAACATCAGGGAGACGGAGCAGAGAATCCAGACTTGCCGGAACATCCCCCGCACCGGAGAGGACGATCTGCTCGGTAAAAGGAGTAAGCAGCTGGACTGTGTTCTCCAGCCAGGTCAGCCCATTTTTTCCTGTAATCAAATGTTTGGGATGGCCCATTCGAGAACTGCGGCCGCCAATCAGGAGACAGGCACAAAGGGGTACGGAATTTTCTCCCATCGCTACAGGCCTATCTCGTGTAAATGATTTGGGAGTATACCGACCTCCTGCCCCATACGCAGAAACGTCTTTATGGCATCCATGCCACTCTCCCCTAAATCCTTCGAGTATTCATTTACATACAAACCGATATGACTCTGCATCACCTGCGGATCCATCTCTTGTGCATGCTCACAGATATAGGGCAGACATTGGTCCTGATGCGCATCTGCCCAGAGGATGGAATCATGGATTTCCTGATCAATCCGGGCAATTCGCTCCGTACCCAGAGAGCGCCTGGCAGCAATACAGCCTAAAGGAATGGGATGCCCAGATATTTCCTCCCACCACTGGCCAAGGTCCTGCAGACAGGTCAGGCCAAAATCGCCATAGGTAAAACGACTCTCATGGATTATCACTCCCGCATCCACTGTTCCTTCCTGCACCGCCTCCATGATTCGGTCAAAACGCATCTCTATAAGCTGCACAGATTCAGGAGAAAACATACGAAAAAGCATGGCTGCAGTTGTAAGCTTTCCGGGGATTGCCACTCTGGCCCCCACCAGTGTGTTGCCATCAAAACCGGTACGGGCAACCAGGAGCGGTCCGCAGCCACGACCCAGGGCACTGCCGGCAGAAAGTACACAATACTCATCCAGAACATGACCCAGGGCATGAAAAGAGAGTTTAGTGACATCAAGTTTCTTCTCCATGGCCCAACCATTTAATGTCTCCACATCTGCAAGCAGAGGAGAACTAAACGCCAGCTCTGAACGAGTCAGTTTACCATGGGTCAGAGCATAAAAAATATAGGTATCATTAGGGCAGGGTGAGTAGCCCAGGGAAAGAGGGATCAATTATTTTCCTGTTATTGTTTTATAAAATGGTTAACAATCTGTGCAGCAGCCAGCCCTGCACCAACACACGCTTCCTTCATCTTCCAGTTCTTCACATTTCTATCTTCCACAAAATTGGAAATAGCCCGCAACTCCAGGAGTGGGACATGAAACTCATCACAAACCCGGGCCATGGCAGCACCTTCCATATTTTCACATATTGCCTTATACTGTCCACCGAGCATTGTTCCCCGCTCAGCAGTTGCGCTTACCCCACAGACAGTGACGAAATTACCAGTGTGGTAGCTGACATTAGCGGCCGTGAGAATCTCTCCTGCTTTTTGCAGCAGTTCGCTGTCCAGGAGAAAACAATTTTTTTGCTGCAGTTCTTCAGAGAGAGCTTCAATACGATCGGGATAACAGATCCCGCTATCACCAAGAAATTCCTGCTCTGCAAAACAGATATCCAGTAGATTTATTCCATCCGTCTGTGCAGACAGATATAAGCCACCGATACCAAAGTGAACAACGCTCTCTATCTTCTCCTGATGCTGCTGCAGAAAGCGTGTGAGAGACAGAGTGGTCTCCACCACCCCAACTCCCGTAAGGAGAGGGAGCCAGTTTTCCTGATCAGGAGTGACCTGATCGAGAAGGGATTGCATCTCAATTTCGGTTGCGCAGGCTGCAAGGATCATGGTAATAGGTGCGTGTTCTATTTGCTGAAGGTACTTATACCCATCAGGTAAGCGCTAGACTCCGAGGGGTACTGAACTGAGTACTGGCTTACTTACTGTTTACCAGTATCAGGAACGATATATTAACAACTCTCCTATTCTATATAGTATACAAGACAAAGCATGCAACAGGATTTCTCCCTCAAGGCCTACGATTATAGCCTGCCAGCACAAAACATTGCCCAGCATCCATCAGATGCCAGGGAAGACTCCAGACTCCTTATTCTCCACAAAGAAACAGGTGCCATAGAACACGGCAGCTTTCATCAGATACTGGACCTGCTGCAACCCGGCGACCTTCTTGTGGTAAATAACACAAAAGTCTTTCCGGCACGCCTGCTGGGACATAAAGAAAGCGGGGGCAAGGTAGAAGTTTTTCTCCTCTCCTATCCCCTGGAACAGGAAGCGGAAGATGGTGCACAGAGAGCAACTGTCACCACCCTTATCAAAAGTTCCAAGCGACCAAAACCCGGCAGCAAGCTGATTTTAGGCCCGGATCTCCTGGCCACTGTCAGTGAACTGCTTGATGATGGAAAAGTGAAGATAGAACTCCACTACTCTGCAGAACTTGACTTAACCACCATTCTTGAAACATACGGCCAGGTCCCCCTGCCCCCATACATCAGCAGAAAGGACGGCTCGACAAAAGAAGACCGAAAACGCTACCAGACAGTATATGCCGAACATCTTGGTGCTGTCGCTGCCCCCACTGCAGGACTGCACTTTTCCAAAGAACTCCTGCAACGCATTAAAGAAAAAGGAGTGGAAACAACCAGCATCACGCTTCATGTCGGGCATGGAACCTTTGCCCCTGTTCGTTGTGAGGCTATCAAAGAACATGATATCCACGAGGAGTTTGTTTCGGTATCCAAAGAGAGTGCAGACACGATTAATCGGGTACGACAGAGGGGAGGGAAAATCTGGGCGGTGGGTACAACCACAGTACGCACACTGGAATTTATGGCCAACGAAACAGGGAAACTACGGGCAGGAGACGGCTGGTGTAAACTCTATATCGTTCCCGGATTTCAGTTCAAGATAGTAGACAATATAATCACAAATTTCCATCTCCCGGAATCGTCCCTGCTCTTTCTGGTGGCTGCCATTTGCGGACGGGAAAAACTACTTGCAACATACCAGGAAGCAATTGAGATGGGCTACCGTTTTTACTCGTACGGAGATGCCATGACAATCATTCCTTAGGGCCTGTCCAAATCTAACCCGATCCTAAGCGCGATGTCAGCCATGTTATTTTCCTACACACCCTTAGGAGATTGTCCCCAGTGCACTGCGATTGTCCCCATCATAAATTTCTGATAGCCCACATCAACAAAACCAGCCTCTTTAAAAATTGCGGCAAGCTCATCTGCGGTATGAAACTCCATGGTTGACCCGGTGAGATAGGCATAGGCTGATTCATCACTTGCAATCATTCTCCCTAAGAGAGGTATACCAAAACGAAAATAGGCCCGAATAAAAGGATAGAGCATATTCTTTTGCGGAGGAGTTGTATCCAGGCACACCACCCGCCCACCCGGTTTTAATACTCTCCGCACCTCACGCAGCACAGTTAAACTATCATCCACATTTCTCAGAAGATAGCCAAAGGTGACAGATTCGAAGCTCTTCTCTTTATAGGGAAGATGATTCGCATCACAGGATTGCCATGAAATCGGCTGCTGGGCAAAGCGTTTCCCAGCCTCCCGCAGCATATTAAAAGAAAAATCAGCCCCAACCACATGGGCAGCGGGATGGGATGTGTTCGTTAAAGAAGCAATATCACCGGTTCCCGTTGCCAGATCAAGCACCAGTCCGGAGCCGGGATCACCAGCTTTTCCAACCACAAAACGACGCCACTTCTGATCCTGCCCCATGGTCATAACGCGATTCATCTGATCGTAATCAGAGGCAATCCCGTCGAACATTTTTTGTACTCCAGGCCCTTTACTCACTGATTCCCCCTTCCCGTCTCTCTAACATGGTGCAAACCCTGGGGTCCTTGGAAAAGGAATCACTTCCCTTATATTTGCCATACCCGTTACAAATTGAACCAGCCTCTCAAACCCCAGACCGAAACCTGCATGTGGGACAGTTCCATAACGCCTGAGATCAAGATACCAGTCGTACTCTTTTATATCGATGCCCGCCTCTATCATCCGTTTTGTCAATACATCCAGCCGCTCTTCACGCTGTGAGCCACCCACCAGTTCACCAATACCGGGAACCAGAATATCCATGGCCGCCACGGTCCGGCCATCATCACTGAGCCGCATATAAAAAGGCTTAATGGATGACGGGTAATCAGTTACGATCACCGGACAGTTATATATTTTCTCGGTGAGATATCGTTCATGCTCCGATTGCAGGTCGATTCCCCACTGCACGGGATATTCAAACTGCTGCGATTGTTTATCAAGCTCTGCCACTGCATCTGTATATGAGATTTGGACAAAATCATCTGCAATGACTTTCTGCAGTTTCTGAATGAGACCCTTTTCGATAAATTTATCAAAGAGGGTCAGGTCCTCTGTACAGGAATCAAGGACATCGGCAAGGACCCATTTCAGCATATCCGTGGCAAGCTCTATATTGCATTGTAAATCACAAAAAGCCATCTCAGGCTCAATCATCCAGAATTCGGCAAGATGACGACTGGTATTGGAATTTTCTGCCCGAAAGGTGGGGCCAAATGTATACACCTGCCCCAGCGCCTGGGCATACACCTCGGCCTGCAGCTGTCCACTGACAGTCAGCCCCGCAGGTTTCCCAAAAAAATCATCTTTCCCCTTCTCATTGCCGCCACTCACTTGGAACATCTCGCCGGCACCCTCACAGTCACTGGTTGTAATGATCGGCGTATGGATCTGGGCAAAACCGTGCTCCTGAAAATAACGGTGCACAGAAAATGAGAGGTGAGAACGAACCCTGGCAACAGCTCCAAGGGCATTGGTGCGTGGACGCAGATGACTAATGGACCTCAGGAACTCTAGTGAATGCCTCTTCTTCTGCAGGGGATAGCTTTCCGGGTCTGCCCAACCCACAACAACAAGCTCATCTGCCAGCAATTCAACAGCCTGCCCCTTGGCAGGGGATTCCTGCAGAGTGCCAGTAACCTGAACACTACAGCCAGCACTGAGTCTGGCAACCTCGCCTTCGTAATTGTCCAGATCTTGCTCGGCAATCACCTGCAAATTGGCAAGGCAGGAACCATCATTTACTTCGAGAAAAGAAAACGAACCGGTATCACGGCGCGTTCGCACCCATCCCTGAACGGTGACAGTTACTCCCGTTTCCCTTTCCCCTAATATCTCTTGAATTCGTTTAATCATTATTTCTGTTTATGTTTTTTTCCTGCTCTTTAGCGGCAGGACCATAATTTCACTTTGAATAGAAAAGAACCAACTCACCCTTTCCGGGAAGGTCGATCTTATCGCATCCGGCTATCTCGGCCAAATGGGCACCCACCACCGAACATTTTACCGTGAGCAGAAAATAGATCATTGCATCCACCTCGGACAATGTTTCAAAATTACCCTGTCCCTTAGAGATAATCAAATCGGCCTGCTTAAAGCAACTAGTCAATTCATCAGAACAGCTGGCAAGTGGTGTCCCTGGACACCTTGTACCATTTCCTATAATTGTGGCAATGCTATCAAGTCCACACATCCTGGCATCTTCCTGCAAGGCATCGTTGATAATTGGGCCACTCTTTACGGCCACGGTTATATCAAACCCATAATCCACCAAGACCTCAAGAAGAAGAGAATCATACACAATCTCACCGGAATTATCAGCAAGATAGAGGACCTTGGCTCCTTTATCCAGCCCCGCAATCTGTTCCATCAACACCTGGCTGTCATCAATAACAAAAGGGGCATTAAGACAATTTTCCATTGCACCATCCACATCAAAACTGTGCATGGCCCCATAATCAATAATATTGCCGCCGATTGCCAGACGCAGGGCCAAGAGTAATGAATTCTCACTCTGCTGCACCTTCTTTCGTAGTTCCGGAAGAAGAGCCAATGCCTGTTCGTTTGATTTCTTTTTTATCTCCAGATAAGGATCATCACAGCCGGTAATCTCAGCAATTGCACGATACACAGCAACAGAGTTTTCCGGTGGAGTCCGCTCCATATCCATCTTGCTGGTCAGTTCTGCCACCCGCTGCATGGCTGCAAGTTGCAGAACTGGGTCATCTGTACTTATCCTTGCTACCTGCAGCGACTGGCGGAGGTAACATGGCAAACATTCCAGTGCGGTTTTCATGGCATGTACTCCTTGCGCACATTCCCCATGGATGCAAAGAACGAGGCCTTGGCTCCCGGGATTTTTGTATAAATATCATTGAGTATTTCTCCCACCTCATCTCTCCTGGTATCTCCTGCGAGGGGGCAGAGATTGGGTATGGCGCTTAAGGCAAGTGTTGTCGCCAATTCTTCAATCTCAGCCTTTTCAACATAAGCAAGGGGGCGAATCACTGAAAGCTTACCGTGAAAAAGTTCCTGCTTAGGCATCATGGTTGAAATATTCCCACTGTAAAACATATTCAGAAAAATAGTCTCCAGAAGATCATCTTTATGATGACCAAAGGCAATCTTATTACATTTATGGCGACTGGCAAGATCAAAAATCTGTTTACGCCGTAATTTTGAACAAGAAAAACAGTTTCGCTCCTCCACAGCCAGGGAAAAACTTTTTTCCACATGTAAGGGCATTCCAATCTTCTGCATCTGCCCCTGCACTGCAAGAAGGGGGTTGGATTCCGTCATCTCCTTGTGCCAGATACCCATATCAATATGCACTGCGAACAATGTGTACTCGATGGGAGCTTTTTTTTGCCAATGATCCAGCAACCAGGCGAGAAACAGACTGTCAATCCCACCAGAAACAGCAACAAGAATGCTATCTCCATCTTTTAACATGGAGTAATCATGCATTGCCTGGCCGATGCGTTTATTGACTTGGGATGGGATCATTTGAGAAGATGGGGTTCATGTGTTGGGTGTTGGGTGTATACCATTTTCTGAAAGAAAATTACTTTGACAGAGCAGAAAAAACAATAAAAAAAGGCTGTAAGATCTCATGGGGTATAAGAACTTACAGCCTTGATGTTCCTGATTTCTCAGAGATGCAGGATGTTTTAAATCTTAAATTTTTGCACCCTCTGAGACAGCATTGAAGCCAATTGGCTCAACTCTCCTGCCCTGCCGGTAAGATCTCCGCTGGCGCTGTTAATACCTTCAATGTCCTGATTAACAGAAGTAAGATCAGCAGCAACTTCCTGGGAGACTGCAGAACTCTGTGCCACATTTTCCGTCACTTCCATAATACCAGCACTGGCCTGATCGACATTTTGTGAAATCTCCATCGCCGAAGCTGCCTGCTCTTCCAGGGCACCAGCCAGACCGCCAACCAATCCATCGACCGTATTGATAATATCCACAATGGAGTTAATTTCTGTTACAGTATTATCTGTAGAATTTTGAATAGATTCAATTTTTGACCGAATATCAAGGGTAGCATCGGCTGTCTGTTTGGCCAGATCTTTTATTTCATTAGCGACAACAGCAAAACCTTTCCCAGCCTCACCCGCACGCGCAGCCTCAATAGTGGCATTGAGAGCAAGCAGATTTGTCTGTTCCGATATCTCAGTAATTGCCTCTGTGACCTTACTAATTTCGGTGGCAGCTGTACCAAGTTCATCTACCCGCTGTGATGCTGAATGGGACTGGGTTACCGCCTCAGATGTTTTTACTCGAGCTGTTTCAGTATCATTCGTAATAACTTTGATAGTCTCTGTCATGGTGCCCACTGCCTCAGCCATCATGGAGACATTTGTTGCAGTTTCTTCCACTGCCGCAGCAACAGAGTTCATATTCACGCTCATTTCCTCTGTGGCAGCGGCCACAGAATTTGCACGGTTAAAACTATTTTCACAATCTTCAGAAACCTGATTAGAGATCTTCAGTAATCCATCTGAAGTTGAATCCAGATTTTGTGCATCCTCACCAACTGAACCAATAATACCTTGCAGATCCTCCGCCATTCTATCAAGGTTTCTTCCCATGTCTCCAAGTTCATCTCCCCCGGACACCTGAGAGCGGGCACGCAAATCACCCTTGCCAAAGAGTTGACAAAATGCATTCATCATCCCGATACGCTTAGTTATGGAATTAATGATAAGCATGGCCCAGACCATAAAGCCAATACCAATCAAGACAATAATAATCTGAGTGGTCAGCAGTGTGCTCACAGAAGATTCGGCCTTTTTCTGCATCATCACAACTGCTTTGTTCATCTCTTTCAAGAGCGTAAGATTATCAGTATGCAAAGTTTTTAAAACTTTTTCCGAAAGATCTCCACTTAATGCTTTTTCAACAAGAGGGGCAAAGTTTTTCCACAGACCGGCCACTTTTGTTAATTGAGCAAGAATTTCACCACTGGCTGCAGGGCAATGGCTGTATTTGGTTGTTTTCAGATCCAGCCCCAAAGGCGCCTTGCCCGAGTCTTTTAAGGCAAAAAGGGTCACCTCAAATACTTTTATCGTTGACCGCACTGCATCTTTAGACTTCTGGTCTGAGTTTCCAGTTTTAGCGCTGACATACATGTAATGATGTAACTCTTTGGACATCTTTTGACTCAGCATTCTCTGGCGTCCCGCAAGATTGATCAAAAGTCCATCATTCTTTTGGTTCTGAGTGACAAAAAATGTTGCACCAAACATGGTAAGAATAAGCAACACAAATACCCCTGCCACAAGTCTCAACTTCATTTTAATACTGTTAAATTTCATACTGCACAGGCCTCCAGAGAATTTAGCAACACAAACCTTCCGCAAAAGAACACGATAATATTAAATGTTTTATGGGAAATATTAGTTTAAGTTTATGGTCTTGGATTTTAAAAATCAAGAAAAATCATATTCTTTCTTGCTCCACTTCCAATCAAAAAAAAATCCCACCCCCTGCACTGTGGCAAAGAATGGGATTACTGACAATCAGCTATAGTTTTTCACATAACCAGGGAAAAACAGGCTCCTTATTCTGTTGAGAGGAAATAAGGAAAATGGCCCAGGCGACTTTTCATACCATCCTGAACGAGTTCTTCAACGGTGATCCACTGAAAATTGCGACTCTCGGCCTTTTTAAAGGAAAAAATATTTTCAGTCAGCGCCTGCTGTTTTTCATGAAATGAGGCGGACCAAAGCACACGCCCCTTTTTCACCCCAACCAGCTCCATGGAAAAGGCTGCTGCTGCTGAGGTCGTTGCTGACATAGTTGTTCCCACCCGTTGCCGATATCGACTGAGCGTTACCTGCAGTACACCATCACATCTGCTTGCCTGAGAAATTGCCTGGACCTGCTGTATATCACCCGCCCATGAATCGCTGACCATTGCAGCAAGCTGCATATCTGTCATTACCTTAAATTGACTATTGCCACCAAGCTCTTTGAGCAGAACAGTATCGAGGAAAGCCGCCCCATCTTCCAATGTCTTTTTCTCAGACTTGCTGACTTGATCATCAAAAACAGGAATAGAAGTTGGTAAAACCGCAATACAACTGAGTTGCGGCAAATTCTCACTAACCTTTACATCACGACTTTTATCGCTGGACGCACAGCCGGACAGCCAAAAGCTCAAGCAGCCCAAAAGACATATAACACTTACTACTTTATTCACAGTTCACCTCTTTATACTCTCGTTCGATAATATAATATGAATGGCTTTCAGGTACCAAAAAAAATCGACTCTTTATTTAGAGTACACCTTTAGAAGACAAACTACCAGTAAGTCCATCAACTTTTGTTACGGCCTGTCCGACAGCCTTAGCAAGACCTTTAAATACAGCTTCTATGATGTGATGACTATTAGTGCCGTGAATTAAATCAACATGAAGAGTGACCCCCCCATGTTGCGAAAATGCCCGCATAAATTCAAGAGCAAGAGCAGTATCAAAGGTACCCAACTTTTGATCAGGAACCTCTGCATCATAGTGCAGATATGGGCGGTTAGACACATCGACAACTACGCGTACCAGGGTCTCGTCCATGGGCAGATAAGAGAGTCCATAGCGTATGATACCAGACTTATCACCAAGAGCAGAGGCAAATGCCTGCCCGAGACAGATTCCAATGTCTTCTACCGTATGATGATCATCCACCTCGGTATCACCGCTGGCCTTGACCTGTAGATCAAAGAACCCATGTACCCCGAAGAGCGTCAGCATATGGTCCAGAAAAGGAACTCCGCTGTCAATATCTGTTACCCCACTTCCATCAAGAACAAGAGATAGATCAATATTCGTTTCCCTGGTCTTTCGCTGCACAGCCCCTTGTCTCTTTTTTTTCTCTGCCATAAGCAACCTCTAACGATTGATAAAAATTAAATAACTGAACTAAAATAACAGCATAACATGGTTGACACAGGCAAAACCATTGTTTTCTTTATTTCTTGCTGGACTCTTTTTACAAACACAGGTAAGATTAACAGACTTTTCTATTGACAACAACAACTGTGCATGAGTATATTGTATGCCGTTTTGTTATAAATATGAGCGGGAATAACTCAGTGGTAGAGTGCAACCTTGCCAAGGTTGACGTCGCG
>JAOZKX010000243.1 GCA_029935135.1 Desulfocapsa sp. | reverse complement strand
AGTGTCGGCACTCCTCCACAAAGCGGCTCAAACCATCTGCATCAACCCCTTCTTGACCATTGGGATGCTGCACCCCTCCGACAGTACGAAGAATATCCTGCATATAGATTGATACTTCATCGCTCTTTGCTGCTTCCAGCAAAACGATACCAGCCTGGTCAAGCCCTCCTTCAAGGACTTCTTTTTTTACTTTTCTGACCTGATCCAGTGTCACGGAGTCCGGTGTAATATCGAGGCGTGAGAGCACTTTCAGCGCTGAAGCATGGATCCTTTCTCCCAACTCTGTTTTGCTATTAATTGCAGTCAGGGCCAGGCTGAGGTTGTTTTCCTGAACACCGGAATAGTCAAGCAAGTGCTCCCCCAGGAAGCGAATACCATCTTTGATTTCCTCAGCACGAAGGCGTTCATCGCCATCACTATCCAGCAGAGTGAGAAAAACTGGATCAATCTTCAGCGTTGAAACGGGAGCGGTGGTAGCTATCCACAGTGCTTCATCCAACCCAAGCACTGCTTTGAGATCACAATAATCTTTGATTTTGAAATGGAGACTATTTCCAAAATTTTCAAACGATGATCTTGCGGGACACGACAGCATGGAATTATCTTCAGAAATTTGTGTTTGCATGATTGTACCATTGAGACAAAGGTGGAAAGAGATGAAAATAAAAGAGTAGAGTAAAGCACTGTAAACAGCAAGCTAAAAATCTGGCTGAGACACTATGGAAACAGTACATACTACTGAAACAAAATACCGATATCCACATAGAATAACTCAATCTATTGCAAGTGACGGAGTTTATCCAGGCCATGGTGAAACTGCATTTTGCTCTGGTGCCATTGCAAAAATCCGAAGGGCAGCTGAATCGTGGTACCGCCCATTCTACTCCCAGGGCTGATTATATTGAGCCCCTGGCTCTCACACTTTTCACTGATCTCCGGGATTGAAAACAGTTCATCAGAGTTATTTTCATTGAGCAGATTGATATACCAGACGAAATCGGCCCAATGTTCTTCCGACTTTGCCAGTCCTCTGGAAAAACAGAGATTGGCAATATCACCGATATTCTCTGTAAACCAGCGAATGGTGGCAGCGGCCAGACTGGGATCATAATGGAGGAGGGTCGTCCACACCAGCCGGTTCTTTCTCTTCTGATACTGATTCACCTTGCTTGAATTGAGTGCCTGGATATCTTCTCTGGACAGAATATCTCCAATATCCGTTGCGCTGGAAAACAACAGGCCCAGACTGCGCTTCACCTGCTGGGGAATCTTCTTATAATGTGCTTCCATTGCGCCCACAAAACGATCCACTCCGATCAGATACACCTGGCCACCACTGCTTTTCTTGATTGAAATTTTTGCAGAACGACCATTGACATCTGTGATCAGGAGATCGGTTTTGGATTTTGTTTTATCACCAAGAACAGAAGGTACCGACCCCTCATAGAGCCCACCAATGGAGATGCTTTTCAGGGGAGACAAGCCAGTGCGCCGGGCCAATTCTGCGCTGAACTCAGGATCCGTCTCAAGTCTTTCCATTACCAGTGCCTCATTTTTATGGCCGCTGAGTTTTGCATGCTGCCATCCTTCTTCCCTGTTGCGCATTATTTTCTCCTCTTCCCTGTTGTACTGATTTTAGACGAACTCTGGGGATACCCTTCACAATCGTCCGCAGGGGCGGAACTCCTACAACTGCAATGTACCTACCAGGCTCTATTTATCCAACAATCCGTTCCGGGCCGTTAAATACATTCAACCTCCCCGGCCTGGCATATCCGATCAGCGTCACCCCAGCCCGGCGGGCAATGGCCAGCCCGAGAGAAGATGGAGAGGTACGAGACATGACTATGGGAATGCCGATGCGGGCGCATTTCAATACCATATCTGAGGTGAGCCTGCCGGTTGTGTAGACTGCGCCGTCCGCTGGAATCCTGCCTAGCAGGATTGCCCCGATTATCTTATCCACCGCATTATGCCTGCCCACATCTTCATAAAAAGCCTGCAGTTTTCCATGGGCCCATAACCCACAACCATGCACGCAGTGGGTCTGCGCGCCAAGATCCGAGCCATTGAGCACAGCACGAATAAACCGGGAGACTTCAGCCATGCTGATGGTCGCCTCCGGCAGGGGATCAAAGGCCCCTTCGAGCATCTCTCTTGAGATCTTTCCTGTGCCACCGCAGCCAGAAGTGATGATCACCTCTTTGGGCTCGTCCTCTTCATCCACATCCGCATACACAGCAATCCTGCCCTGGTCGCAGACCAGCACTTCTTTCACCTGTTCCGGACGGCTCACATATCCCTGGCCAAACAAAAAACCAGCACCAAACTCCTCCAGTCCTGTTGCCAGAACCATGGAAGCCCCGATATCACGATCATTAAGCGCCACCTTATACGGCACCTCAATGGCCAGTGTCTCCTCCTGCTCCAGCGCACCATCTGAGGAGAGAATAACTGTTTTGTGCTTTAATGTAACACCTGATTCCATCTGACTATCGCCTTCTTCTCTGCATTCGCTTTGAATATTTGATGTACTATTTGTCCTTTTTTCAATAGAATGGACAGCACACTCTGTTTTTTAATCTGACCGGGAAACTGACAAGCATGCTGCACCCTTCAATACAACATCTGCTCACCACAACAGCCGGTACCAGCCCTACATATACCACAACGGCGGGATCCGGCAAAGAATCGATCCTCCTGCGGGGTGGTTTTTCTTTTCCGCAACATAGCGACAGCACCTTGTACTCTCCAACCCTGCAGATAAACGGAGATCTGGCTGACTTCTCCAAAGATGGACTGCAGGCCCTGGCCACAGCTGAATACCTGCGCCTCTCTGCCGTCAATTATCGCAGCTACAGGGAAGAGATCGACCTGCAACTGACCATTATCGGCAGCAGTGCCAAAACAGTCTCACGGTTTATAGCTATCTATGGCGGAATTCTGGACTGTTTACCACTACTCAGCAAAGGCTATCATGCAGATTTTATAACAGCCGAAAAGCTGCACATCAGCAGCCGGGACGGAAAAACAACTCTCAGCTATATAACAAAAACACCCATTGAGCAAAACAGATGTGATTACTGCGGGCTTTGCGGTGCCACATGTCCTGAACAGTGTCTCAGTGAAAAACTCTTTCTCGACTTCAGCCGCTGTTCCTCCTGTCGGGAATGTGAAGCAATCTGTCCCCATGATGCCATCGATATCCACTGCGCAGAAAAGCAGCAGCTCTACCCTTCTGCCTTGCTGATTCTTGATGAAGCAGTACAGATCGACCTCCCGGAAGATGAGGAAGAAGAGCAAAAAAATATTTTTGGCATGCAGGACCTCCCCCAATACCTTTCCACCCTCTTTGCCAGCCGAATTGATGAAGTCGTAACCTGCAAAAAATCTGTCTGCCACTACAGCGGACGCTTCAATATCGGCTGCACGCGCTGTTTTTCCGTCTGTCCGGTAAATGCCATATCTCTGCAGGCCGATGGAATACAGATCAATCAGCACCAATGCACTGAATGCGGCCGCTGCCTGGCAGTCTGTCCCACCGGCGCCATGGATTTCCAACGATTTTCCGACCGGGAATTTATCGACTATTTTTCACGGCTTAAGCTTACTCCCGGCACAACGGTTGTTATTGCCAACGAGGATGCCCTGCATACATTCTGGTGGCAGCAGCGCACCCGCTCTTTTGCCAACACATTTTTCCTGGAATACCCGCAGGTGCAAGCACTCAGTTCCATGCACCTCCTCTACCTCTATGCCATAGGTGCCGGAAAGATCCTTCTCATTCCCCAGCAAACAGATGGGGATGTTCCTGAAAATGAGCAGTACCATTTTAGCAACACCATTCTCTGGCAGGTCTTTGGAGAAGAACAGAGGATACAGTACACCAGTATCAACTCCCTGCCGGATCTGTTACAGGAATCTGCGGGAACCCCCCTTACTGAACCATATCAGCCTGGAAAATTTGAGAATCGCCGCCAGATGCTCACCTCTCTTCTCCACTTTTTCCAGAAAACTAAAAACTGTGATCTCTATCTGGACAGCCCGCCCTTTTCCACCTTTGGTGATATTACCTGTGATACGGATCGATGCACCACCTGCCTTGCCTGCCTGAGTGTCTGTAAGACCCGGGCTCTCACCACAGATGCAACGCAGATGACACTTATTCATCATCCCGCCCTCTGCATTCAGTGTGCTGCCTGCTGCACCATCTGTCCCGAAGATGTGCTGCAACTCTGGCCCGGCCTTCGTTTGGACTCTCATTTCAACACCCCCGTAACCT
>JAOZKX010000242.1 GCA_029935135.1 Desulfocapsa sp. | reverse complement strand
TCTGGCACCACGTCTCGAGAAAACATTTTTCAGAAATTGTGATTAACGTTGGCCGTGAAATCGGCCAGGGACTGAATGATCTTGCTGCTTCAGTAGAGCGAGATTCATCATTCGGACGACTCGGCACCTACCTTCACGGTCATAAAGGTGGAAGGGTGATCGAAGAGTTAAATGAAGAAGCTGGAACCATGGTAATCAATGGTGTACCGGTGAAATTTCTTCGTACCGCCAGAAACCCAAAAGATATTGCCTGGCAGGAAAATAATGTGAAACTGGTGGTGGATACCACTGGTGCCTTCACTGATCCCACAGCAGATGCCGATGCCAACTGGGGTTCTTTGCGGGGCCATCTGCAGGCAGGTGCTGAAAAGGTAATGCTGTCGGCGCCCTTCAAGATCAAATCCAAAGGCATTGATATGCCGGAAGATGCGGTGACCGCTGTTATGGGGATTAATGATGAAGATTATGATCCCTCTGTACATTCACTGATCTCGGCGGCGTCCTGTACAACAACCTGCCTCTCATACATGATCAAACCGTTGATGGAGTCTGTGGGTGCTGAGAATTTCCTAAGCGCGTCCATGGTGACAGTGCATGCGGCAACTGGCAGTCAGAAGGTTCTGGATAGCCTTCCCAAAACCGGCGCTGCGGATCTTAGAAAGAATCGCTCTATTTTGAATAATATTATTCTTACGACTACCGGTGCTGCTAAGGCGTTGATGCTTGTTATTCCTGAGATGAAGTCCGTTGGCTTTATTGCAGAATCTGTTCGGGTGCCGACTTCCACCGGTTCCTTGATTGTGCTGGTGTTAAATGTTCAGGATGATCTGGAAAGTCCTTTGAAGCGAGATGAAATCAACCGAATCTATCGTGAATATGCAGAGAACAGCCCATATCTGGAATACAGTGAGGAGCAAAATGTTTCTTCTGATATCATCGGAGTACCTGAAGCTGCGGCGGTAATCGAATCCACCGAAACACATACCCGAACAGCCTCTATTCCTGTGAATTTGAATAAGTTAAAGAGTTGTTCCATTGATGCCGGGGCGGATCACATCCTGAATGTACCGATAACCCAGGCGGTTGTGTATGGCTGGTATGATAATGAACTGGGCAGTTATACCAATGTGCTTGGTGACTTAACCATTCAGGTCGCTGATAAAATGCTGTAATATGCATATCCGGCGTATGACAGTCGGTGATGTCCCAGCAGTTGCAGTCCTTGAGATTCAGAGTCTTTCGTCCTGGAGTCAGGAACAGATTGCTGTTGAGTTGGAACAGGAACGCGGCACTGCTCTGGTCAGTACATCGTTTTCTGGAGAAATTCAGGGCTGGTGCTGTGGGTCCCAAGTGGACTCTGAGGCGGAACTGTTAAAAATTACAGTATGTCCGGGATGGCGACGGCAGGGAGTAGGTGTGGCGTTGCTGCAGGCGCTGTGTGAGCAGTTGGCTGCAGACGACGTGGAACAGATCTACCTTGAAGTTCGTTCATCAAATATCCCGGCGTGTCAATTGTATCTGAAGCTCGGATGGCAGGAAGTCGGCAACAGGAAAAAATATTACAGAAATCCTGTGGATGATGCCCATGTATTTGTACGAACATTGACCAAAGACACTCATTAGAAAGAGGAAATGTGAATGCAGACAATTCGTGATCTGGATCTTGATGGAAAACGGGTCCTGGTTCGTGTGGATTTTAATGTTCCCATGGACGCGGCTAAAAATATCACCGATGATATTCGTATCCGTATGGCTTTACCCACCATAGAGCATATCCTGAAGCAGAATGGCAAGTTGATCCTTTGTTCCCATATGGGGAGGCCCAAGGGGCAGCGGGTTGATGACTTCAGCCTTGCGCCCGTGGCTGCACACCTTGCTGCGATTATAGGAAAAGAGGTTACCCTTGCTCCTGACTGTGTGGGAGCGGAAAGTGAAGCAATGGTCGCTGCCATGCAGCCGGGTGAAGTGGTTATCCTGGAAAATCTCCGTTTTCACGGGGAAGAAACAGAGAATGATCCCGATTTTGCCAAACAGATTGCGCGCATGGCAGATGTGTATATCAATGATGCCTTTGCCGTATCCCACAGGGCCCATGCTTCAGTTGTTGGTATTCCTGCCCATGTTGCAGAGCGGGCAGCAGGTTTTTTGTTGCAGACGGAGATGGACTTTTTCCACAAGGCCATGGGTGCTCCTGTTCGTCCCCTTGTGGCCGTGGTTGGTGGCGCGAAAGTGTCTTCCAAGCTTGGCGCACTGCACAATATGCTCGATACGGTTGACACCATGATTATTGGTGGCGCCATGGCCAATACCTTTCTGAAAAGTCAGGGCGTGGATATGGGTGCTTCCAAAACAGAAGATGACCTGTTGGATTCTGCCCGTGAGTTTGTCGCTGAGGCGGAGAAAAAGGGCGTGGTCCTGTATTTCCCGGTTGATTTTGTAGCAGCAGATCGCTTTGCCGCCGATGCCGTGGTGAAAAATGTAACATTTCGTGATGTGCCTGCAGGCTGGATGGCTCTTGATATTGGGCCAGCCAGCACCACCTATTTTCAGGAGGCCATGAACGATGCGAAAACAATTGTCTGGAATGGTCCCATGGGTGCCTTTGAAATGGATGCATTTGCCCGGGGAACCATGGCTATGTGTCAGTCGGTTGCTTCCTCTCACGCCTTGTCGATAACTGGAGGCGGGGATTCCAATGCTGCAGTGAAAAAATCGGGAGAATCCGCTAATATTTCATATATGTCCACAGGTGGTGGCGCTTTTCTGACGCTGATGGAAGGGAAGACATTGCCCGGTGTTGAGATCTTGAAGGGTTGATTTTTGCAAACAATTCATAGAATGATGGCGTCGTAAAAACTCTTCATCTCCTTCGTTGCTGCGAAATTCCTATCATTACGACGTACCTTAGTACGCCGTAATGATAGGAATTTTACGCGCCTCGGATATGAAGTTTTTTACTTAGCCATCCGATATTGTACCTTTTTACGAGTTTATCATAGAATGGAGATAGAATAATGCGTAGACCATTGCTTGCTGGAAACTGGAAGATGCACACAACAGTGCTTGATGCTTATCTGTTGGTGGCTGAGATTGGTAAGTGCTCAGCCGGGTTGAAGGATCGTGATGTTTTACTGGCCCCGCCTTATATAGCACTGCACGCAGTATCAAGCGTTCTCCATGACAGTGATATTATCGTCGCTTCGCAAAATGTCTGCTGGGAAGAAAACGGGGCGTTTACCGGGGAAATTTCTCCCACAATGGTAAAGGCCGTTGGCGGGACGGCCGCTATAATCGGCCATTCTGAGAGGCGGCAGATATTTCATGAAGATGATGAAATGATCAATAAGCGTCTTCGTGGAGCATTGAAGTTCGGGCTGATGCCCATCCTCTGTATTGGTGAAACCCTGGAGGAAAGGGAAGGTGAAAACACCTTTGCCATACTGGAAGGACAACTGAGAAAAGGGCTTGCTGGTGCCAGTTCTGAAGATATGGGTAGAACAGTTATTGCCTACGAGCCTGTCTGGGCAATCGGAACTGGAAAAACAGCAACAAAGGAGCAGGCACAAGAGGTTCATGCCTTTATAAGAAAACTATTGGCAGAAATATTTGAAAAAGATATTGCCGATTCTGTAAGAATATTGTATGGTGGCTCGGTTAAACCGGATAATGTAGACGAGCTGATGGCACAACCCGATATTGATGGGGCGCTTGTTGGTGGTGCAGCACTGGATGCTGAGTCGTTTTGCCGGATTATAAATTTCACTTGAGATGTTTGGTTAATGTCAACTATACTAACAGTTGTTCATATTGCAGTTTGTTTTTTTCTCGTTACCATAGTGTTGTTACAACATGGTAAGGGCGCAGATGCCGGAGCTGCCTTTGGTGGTGGAGGATCGAGCCAGTCGCTGTTTGGTTCAGAAGGGCCTGTTCCTTTGATGAACAAGATTACAACGGTCGTGGCTGTTGTTTTTATGCTTACCTCCATAACCCTGGCGTATATGTCTGCAACATCATCCACCGGATCTGTTATGAGTTCGGTGGATTCAGCCGCAATTGAAGAAACAGCAGTACCTGTAACAGAGCAGGTAGTACCCATGCCAACAGCTGAAATTACAGAAGAAGCAGCATCTCAGGAGGCTCCAAAAGCTCAGGAATAAAAGAATATAGAATTGTGTGCCGAAGTGGTGGAACTGGTAGACACGCTGTCTTGAGGGGGCAGTGATCTTCGATCGTGCGAGTTCGATTCTCGCCTTCGGCACCATTTTTAAGGGTTTTAGTAAGTGA
>JAOZKX010000241.1 GCA_029935135.1 Desulfocapsa sp. | reverse complement strand
AGATGGCCTGTGTGGCCTCAAACCCGTTATAATGCGGCATTTGTACATCCATAAGAATACAGTCAAATCGTTCCCTTTGAAAAAGTTTGACGGCCACATCCCCATCTTCGGCACAATGCACCTCTGCCCCCTGTTCTTCTAGGATTGATGAGAACATCCTTCTGTTGATAAACTCATCATCAGCCACAAGTATTTTACGGCCAGTAAGGCCTGCCAACTGACTATTGTTTTCCTCCTGAGATCCCTCGAGAGTTTTTCGTTTTTCTGCTATGATAAAGGGGAGGGTAAACCAGAATTGGCTTCCTTTTCCAACTATGCTCTCCATGCCCATGCTGCCACCCATAAGGGTAACAAGGTTACTGCTGAGAGGCAGTCCCAGCCCAGATACTGCTGTTACTGGTTTCCTTGCAGAAGACTTTCTACTTAGAACTGAAATGATCTTTTTCTGCCTCTCTTTTTGGATTCCTGAACCACTGTCGCGTATAAAAAATGAGAGTAACAGGTTCTTTTCATCTATCTGTTCTTTCAGGCGCACAGTTACATCAATTTGTCCCTGTTTGGTGAATCGGATACTGTTTTCCAGAAGTTTTTGCAAAATGATCTGCAATCGCTTTGAGTCCCCAAACAGATTGGGAGAGATGCTGGAATGTAATGTGCAAGTGAGCTTAATACCTTTTTCTTTCGCCTTTTGACTGAAGGTATCAACTGTCTCCTGTACCGTGCTGCGTATATTGAAAATTTTGTTTATCAGGATAAGCTTGCTGGATTCAAGTTGGGAAAGGTGGATGTTGTCGGTGTTAAGGGAAAGCAGTCGATTTGTATAATGAAGAAGGGATTGTATATCCTTTTCTCGTGAATGAAGTTGTTCGTCTGTGGAAATTCGTTTGCTGAGGGTCGTTATTGATTGTAATGCCGGTTGAATTTTCTTTGAGAAATTGCTGATAAAAAGGGTTCTGGCCTTGTCTTTTTCTTCTGCGGTGTGCAGCTTCTTTTCTTGTGTATCTATTTTTTTGTGTAAGCTATCATTCTCTTTTTGAAGTTCACTGGTTCGTTCACTTACTTTTACATTAAGACTCTGTTTAATATCTTCAAGTTTCAGTTCTGTGCGTTTCTGGGTACTGATATCACGGATATTGGCCTGAATAAAGACCGTACCTCCCAAATCCATCCTGGCAAGTAACACTGCAGCGTTGATCGTTTTAAAATCTTCCCGTTCAAATTGCCATTCACTAAAAGAAGATCCGTGACCGAGGGCGTCTTTCAACAGTTTGCTGAGAGGTTCTCCGGATGTAGATTGGCCATTCTGGTCTGCAGCACAAAAATCTTTGAGAGATTTACCAAGAAGATGTTTCTCATTCTGACAGTAGAGAAGGCGAAATGTTGCTGGGTTGGCGTTGGTGATTCGCCCATCTTTATCCATAATAAGGATGGCTTCGGTGGAGGTGTCAAAAAGGGTGCGAAACTGTTCTTCACTTGCTTCTAAGTGTTCTTCTATTAAGACTTGTCGGGAAATATCACGGAAAATAACAACGGCACCATAACAGCCCTGGATTTCATTTGTGGGAGTTACGATGTACTTGACAGGAAAACTTGATCCATCTTTCCGCCAAAACACTTCACCTTGAACTTTTCTGATCTTTCCATCTTCACAGGTTTTATGGACAGGGCATTGAGCTTCTGGGTATGTGCTCCCGTCTTTTTTGGTGTGATGGAGGATAGCATGTTGGTTTTCACGAAGCAGTTGGACTTCATCAAAGCCTGTGGAGTCAAGGACTGCACGGTTGACAAAGGTCGTTTCTCCTGTATGGGAGACCCGGTAAACACCTTCGCCAATGGAGTCCAGTATCAACTCATGACTGCTTTGCATATCCTCCATGCTTACAAGTAGACTGGTATTTGTCTGGATTTCCCGTTCCAGTCGTTTTTGTGTCTGCAGGATAGTAGTATTTTTTTTTGCAGAAACTTTCAGATAACCGGCTACCATCATCCCACTGGTACCACCTAAGACAATGGGGAGGAAATAGCGGTAAAATTCTCCCTCACAACCTGAGCCAATCAACAGGAGGCGCGTTAAAAGGCTGCTGATTAGGGCACCAGCAACGCTATAGAGGAATGGACCTTGAGAAGACACCAGGTTTATTGTTTCTTTTCGTTATATTTTGCTTGTAATAGATCACCAAAAGTACCAAATGTTGCGCTTTCTTTTTTATTACTTTTGTGGAAATTCTTTAATTGTTCTTTTTCTGTATTCTGATCTTCCTCGGCACTGATATAATCTGAAGGGGCAAGGCTGATTCGCTTTTCAATGCTATCGACACTTTCCACTCGCACTTCAAGGTCCTGTCCTTCTTCGAGCACTTCACGGGGGTGATTGATGCGCCTTCCCTGGCCAAGTTTTGAAATATGGACCAGGCCATCCACTCCAGGTTCCAGATTGACGAAGGCACCAAATTGGGCCAGCCTGACGACTTTTCCAGTGATGATGCTGCCAGCACTTAATTTTGCAGCAGTCTGTTCCCAGGGATCATCCAGTGTTTCTTTAATGCTGAGAGAAATGCGACTGTTCTCCCAGTCCAGTTTTTTAATAAGGACATTAATCCTCTGGCCAATAGCGTAGTAATCGTTAATATTGTCCACCCGGCTCCAGCCTATCTCGGAAATGGGAACCAGGCCATCAATACCGCCTATATCAACAAAGGCACCAAATTCACGAATGGAGGTAATTTCACCTTCCACAGTTTGTCCTTCTGTGAGAGTCTCTTCTAACTTTTCGCGCAGTTTTTCCCGTTCTTCTTCGAGGAGAGCCCTGGCAGAAACAACGATGTTCCTCCCGTTTTCTTCAAAGCGAGTGATAAGAAAGCTCATATGCTGATCAAGATATTCTGCGGCAGCATCTTCCACCCGCCTCAGACCCATTTGGGAATAAGGACAAAAAGCACGAATGGAGCCGCCAAGGGTAATATCAAAACCGCCCTTAATTTCTTCCTTTACCAATCCTTCTACAGGAATACCACTGCGGCACGCCTCTTCCAGGTGATCCGTGTTTTTTGCAGAACCTAGTTTTTTGGTGAAGAGTTGTTCGCCTCGTGTCGCTTTTAAGAAGTAAACCTCAATTGTATCACCTATGTTGGCAGTGAGTTCCTGATTTTTGTCAAGGAGTTCAGCAGCGTTCAGGACACCTTCACTTTTTCCACCGCTATCAAGAAAGACAGATTCACCACTGATTCCAACAATGGTAGCCTTTATTTTTTCTCCTGGTGAAAGACGGCGTATCGGTTTTGCTTCTGTTTCTTGAAAGAGTGCTGCAAAGCTATCTGTATCCTGGGACATGATTATTACCTGCTTCTATGTTGTTTTATTTAATGGACTGTTGCCTGTACTGGGTTCCTTATTCCCTATAGAGGATAAAGAATTCCCAGGGGGCTGTCTGAGAATACTCGGACAGCCTCCTAGCGGAGTTTACTGATTTTTTATGGCTAACGCAAGAAAACGATTATTTTCGGAAAAGAGGAGTCTCTTTTTTGTAAGGTCAGAGAAGAATTGCAGTAGTATGGTTTCCTTTATATTTGAGAAAGTCTGGCAGATTTCATCTTTACTGCGGATGGTTTGACAGAAAAGATAAATTTTTCTGGAACTACCCAGTAAACGATGCTGTAGCACAGGACCTTCGATCTGTTCCTGACGAATAAGAAGGAATGTACCTCCATCTCGATATGACAGGGGACTTTGCTGTGGAGCTCGTGTTTCGTGAAAGTGTTGCCAGGAAAGGATCTTTTTTTTCACTGCCTTCCATTGCTGGCGTTGTATGGTCCTGTCACCCCGATATTCTTTTATCAGCATATCAAGATCTTTTAACAGCATTGCAGGGATAAGTTTCTTATTACTGGTATGCTGGGTTATGGCAGTGATACCATATTCCCTGGGATTACAGGCCACAGGAGAACCGTGTCCAAGGAAGAATGAAGCACTGCTTAAAGGGGGATAGGGGAGAACAAAGTCGATATTGTTCAGTGTTTCCAGGGCTTCTTGCCGGGAGCTCCCTGGAAACTCAGTGATTATATTACCTTCAAGACGAATGCCTGCTTCGGCGCTCTGGCGCATGGCAGCAATGTTTTCTATGGTTGTGGTTCCCTTGTCCATCTTTTCAAGCAGGCTACTGGAAAGGGCCTCAATACCAACCTGTACTGTGGACAATCCTCCCCTCCGATAGAGCCTATGGGGGGCCGGATCGGTGATTACCCGAATCTCAGCAAAAAAATCATAATCTTTTCCCTCCTCGGCCAGGCTTGTAAAAAAAAATTCAGTTTCCCTGG